>NZ_MSHA01000081.1:40441-203916 GCF_001940965.1 Bacteroides sp. Phil13
AGTGAGGGGCAACGCAGCTATAAGTGTTTTTTTTTATTAGAACTCCACCGTAAGTCCGATTGACGGTAAAACTGTTCCACTTTCCTGTTTTAAATACTTCATTTTATATCTTTGTTCTCCAATGGGAGCAGAAGGATTTTCAATAACTCCTGTACTCATAATCACATCCTGCTGTTTCAGTTTGCTTCCTGTTATATTCTGTATATCAATGTAAAAGCCTACCATGCAACGATGGAAATAGAAAGACTTATCTATACGAACATCGAATTGGGCAAAGTTAGGAAGTCGTTCCGTATTATACTTTGAATAATCATAATAGGGACGTCCTTGCGCATTCCATGCTTCAACCAATGAAGACTTATCTTCGTCATAAGGAGTATAAGGGGCACCACCGATATAACTGAGTTTGCCTCCAATGCTCCAACGGCGAGGCAGATTGTAGGTGCCACTGACGTTGAGGATAAAACGATTATCCCACGCAGAGGGGATATTACGGAATTCACTACGGAATAATGTGAGTGAAGATACAAAATTAAATTGTCCCGGTACTTGCCAACGCAACATGGTTTCTATGCCATAAGCTCGTCCACGCTCTGTAGGAATCAGTACTTCATTACCTACAGTACCATAATCATCTCCTTTACATGCCAATGGGATATTATCCCGTACGGAAAGGGGCATGCGTCCATATTGTTTGAGGAATCCTTCTGCCGAGATCATCAACCTGTCCTCCAAATGCCAATCAAGCCCAAGACTGGTTTCCAAAACCTGCATGTATTTAAGGTTCTTATTTATATAGATGCCGTCATTGTCTTTAAATCCTAAAGCTGTATATGGGGGGAGTTGATAGTATAAACCTGCACTTCCACTTAATACCCATTGTTTGGTAAGATCATAGGATAATGAAAAACGGGGAGAAAGTTGCTTCCATAACTCCTTCATTTCCTGATTGTAATTATTGCCATCTGTCCGGATACCTGCTGAAGCGGAGAACCGTTTGTTCGTGCTGATATAGTCTGTGGAGAAGAAGCCACCCCAGCTGAATATGTTCAAATCAGTATGGTAAATAGAACTGGAACTGAGTATCCGTTGTTTGGTGCGGTTGGTATAATTAGAATAATTTACTTCGGCACCTTCTTTCAAAGTCCATTGCCCCAGTCTTGTTCGATTTTCGAAACGAAAGGTAGTCTTTTGCTCTACAGATCGCAGACGGAGGGTTAGATTATCTTCGGAAGAATCATCGTTATTCAGATATTTCACATTACGGTTATTCAGATAATTATGACTTAGCGTGAGTGTCTGTACGTGTTTTCCTGCATAATGGCGATAAGATGCTCCTATGGTGAATGTTTCCTGATGAATGGTAGGGAGATAACTTAATATATATTCCGCATCTTCTCCTTTCTCGTCCGTGTTCAGTTTCATTTTATCAATTCCTACCAGACCCAGTACAGTCAGTTCATCATGTGCTGATAATTTTGTCTTTAGTTTGAATTGCCCGTCAATGAAATTAGGCAGGAAAGGTAGGCCCAATGCCTTGAATAATAATTGCAGATACGATTGTCGGATAGAGAACAAGTACGTCGTTTTATCACTCAGATGTCCGTTACCACTGAAGGATACTTCGGAAGCTCCCAAGGTTGCTTTATAAGTCTGTTTATCCGGATTACCATCTCTCAAACGGAAATCTAATACAGAACTCATTGCTCCGGAACGATCCGCAGGAAATGCTCCGGTATAGAAACTGATTTCCCGTATCAAATCTGCATTAACGATGCTAACCGGGCCACCTGATGCTCCTTGTGTAGCAAAGTGATTGATATTCGGGATTTCTATTCCATCCATATAGAAACGATTTTCCGAAGATGATCCACCCCGTACAATCAAATCGTTTCTGTATCCGATAGGTGAGAACGATACACCTGGATATGCCCGCACAATTCGCGAAATATCCCGGTTTCCACCCGGACTTTTTTCTATCTCTTGTAGCCCAATAATACGCATACTTACCGGACTCTCCACCGTTTTCCTGAAAGGAGAGGGGGTAACCACAATTGCAGCCAGCATATTTTCATCTTCTTCCATCTCAATCTCAATGAAAGGTGTAGAGGCAGAAACCAGATACTCGGAAGTTACAGCACTTTTATATCCTATCAGCGTTGCTTCGAAACGATAAATCCCAGGTGGTACTTGTTCTATATGGAATATACCCAGTGAATCTGTGGATGCTCCTTTTCCTGGGATACCTGTAACCACTACATTGGCGTATGCTACCGGTTGCCGGGATTGTTTATCAATGACTTTTCCGCGCACGGAGTAGTTGACTGTAGCAGCGTAGATGCACACATTGCACAGTAGCAGTGAAAGTGTCAGTATAATCAGTATAATATGTTTGCTTGTTGTCATATATGCAAATATAGATATTATTGATATATAATAGATGGAATGGGGGTATAAAAAAACTGTCCGGAAATTATTCCGAACAGTTCTCATTTGTTGTTTAGCTGTAAGATTAATATCTTCCACCGCGGTCGCCGCCATAGCCACCACCACGATTGCCGCCGCCGTAACCACCGCCACGGTTGCCACCGCCGTAACCGCCACCACGGTTACCGCCGCCGTAACCACCACCACGGTTGCCGCCTGCGGGTCTTTCTGTTCTGGGGCGAGCTACGCTTACTGCGATATTCTTGCCTTCAAATTCTGTTTCGTTAAGAGTGTCAATAGCCTTCTGACCTTCTTCATCATTCGGCATTTCTACGAAGCCGAAACCGCGTGAACGTCCCGTCTCTCTGTCGTTAATAATGTAGGCTGAAGTTACTTCGCCATACTGTGAAAATAATTCCTGTAAGCTGTCACTGTTTGTGTTCCAGCTTAAGTTTGCAACATAAATGTTCATTTCTTTTTGTAAGTTAAAATTGTTATTTATTAATGATTGAGATCCGCACGGCGTTCATACCTCGCGTACCGCGTTCAATTTCAAATGTAACGTTGTCTCCTTCTGTTATACCTTCAGGAGCAGAAGTAATATGGAAAAAATATTTTTCACCACTTCCTAAATCTTTTATAAAACCATAACCTCTGGATACATTAAAATGTTCAATGCGTCCGTTTAAAGGCAGAATTTCTTCTGCTTCGCCTTTTTTAGGAATTGATATTTCTATTTCAGAAGCATCTATTTCCTCTTTAGGCTTTACACCTTCGGGTGTAGAATGAAGAATACCGTTTTCGTCTACGTATGCCAGCATCTCTTCGAAGCTACGGCTACCACTGCTCAAGCGTTCTTCTTTTCTTTTCTGTTTTTCTTCTCGCTTACTCTGTTTCGCTTTTTCTCTGTCTCTTTTACTTGATGTTACTCTTTTTACTGCCATTCTAAAATTATTATATATTATGCAGTTTAAAAACACTGCACTTAGTTTTTCTGCATGCAATCATTCAGGACTAGCATACAACAATTGAATCGTATAATGAACAAAGGAGCTGATTGTGAGGTCAAATTTGGAATGGAATAATTTGCGGAATCCCGCAAAGGCAAACATGCACAAAGAAGATTTCAGAATAAACCCTATTGTTTATGGTACAAAGATACAGATAAAAATGAGCTATCCATTTGTTTTTTCAATTATTTAAAGCTGTAGCTACTTATTTTTTTATGTACATTTGTGCTTCTTAATATAAACACATAGCAAAAATGAAGAAAATTTTATTGTTAGGTTCCGGTGAACTGGGTAAGGAGTTCGTTATTTCTGCCCAACGCAAAGGCCAATATATCATTGCCTGCGATTCCTATGCCGGAGCGCCTGCCATGCAAGTGGCTGATGAGTGTGAGGTGTTCAGTATGCTTGACGGCGATGCTTTGGAACGTGTAGTACGCAAACATCAGCCGGATATTATTGTACCGGAAATTGAGGCCATCCGCACAGAGCGTCTTTATGGTTTTGAAAAAGAAGGTATTCAGGTAGTACCCAGTGCGCGTGCTGTGAATTTTACTATGAATCGCAAGGCTATCCGTGATCTTGCTGCCCAGGAATTGGGCTTGAAAACTGCTAAATATTTTTATGCCAAATCTTTCGATGAGTTGAAAGCTGCTTCTGAGAAAATTGGTTTTCCTTGTGTGGTGAAACCATTGATGTCTTCTTCAGGAAAAGGACAGTCTCTTGTGAAGAGCGCGGATGAACTGGAACATGCCTGGGAATATGGTTGCAACGGTAGTCGTGGTGATATAAAGGAACTTATTATTGAAGAATTTATAAGGTTTGATAGCGAAATAACTCTGCTCACTGTAACGCAGAAGAATGGTCCTACATTATTTTGTCCTCCTATCGGTCATGTGCAGAAAGGAGGAGACTATCGTGAAAGTTTCCAGCCGGCTCATATTGATCCTGCTCACTTGAAAGAAGCACAGGAAATGGCTGAAAAAGTAACACGCGCTCTGACGGGTGCCGGTCTTTGGGGAGTTGAATTTTTCTTGAGTCATGAAAATGGGGTGTATTTCTCGGAACTTTCTCCGCGTCCACATGATACGGGCATGGTGACTTTAGCCGGTACACAAAACCTGAATGAGTTTGAACTTCATTTGCGTGCAGTACTCGGCCTTCCCATTCCAAATATCAAACAGGAAAGGATAGGAGCCAGTGCTGTTGTTCTCTCAACGATTGCCAGCCAGGAACGTCCGAATTATAGAGGTATTGAGGAGGTAACAAAGGAAGAAGATACCTATATTCGTATTTTTGGTAAGCCGACAACACGTGTTAACCGTCGTATGGGAGTAGTGTTGTGTTATGCCCCTCTGAATTCAGATTTGGATGCATTACGGGACAAAGCAAAACGTATTGCTGAAAAAGTAGAGGTATATTAAGATTTACTTTCTATATAATAAGATAACAGTTGTCACATTCTTTGCGACAACTGTTGTCCTATTTCGCAACTACTATTTCAACATCATATCCGATAAAAAGTCCGCTTTCAATGACTCCGGTAATCGCTTTTAAATTTTCTTCCAAAGAAGGGTCAATATAACTGAAGCGGGTATCAAGAATAAAATTACCATTTTCAGTCAGAACAGGTCCATCTTTTCCACCGGCAAGACGCAGTGTTATTTCAGAAGCTCCTAATCGCCGCATCTCACTCTCTACAAAAGTCAATGCGCTTGGAAATACTTCTACAGGTATTGGAAAGCGGCTCCCCAAATGATCAACCAGTTTTGTGTCGTCAATAATAATGAAACTCTTACCACTACTTTTTATCAGAAGTTTTTCTTTAAACATGGCTCCACCCCGTCCTTTTATCAGACTCCGTTCCGGATCTACTTCATCAGCACCATCAAAAGCCCAATCCGGACGTTTATTCCAAAGAGTAGTTTGTGGTATACCCAGTTGTATGCAGCTCATGGAAATTTCAGCAGAGGCAGGGATAACCTCTATGTGCAGAGATTCTTTGCGAATACGTTCCGCCAATGCAAATAATGTAAGGTAGACAGTAGAGCCGGAACCAGCCCCAATCACATCACCTTCTTTCGCCATTGCAGCAATTTCTTGCGCTACGATTTCTTTTCCTTCACGATTGATAATTGCATTCGACCATTGCAAATGATTTATCAGTTGATTATCCCATTTCATAATTGGAGTGTTAATCGTTATTGTCTTCCTCGTCGTCAGTCAGATTGTTCAACTCTACTTCAAGGTCAACTAACTCTTGTTCCCAAATTTTTCTGATGTTTGCCGGCGTATCTTTGGGAGCTTCTTTGATACGTTTTTGAGCTAATGATACTTCATGCTCCAGCTGTGAACGTCTGCTCATAAGTCATTCTTTTATATAGTTATATAAGTAAATTACACATTATTCTGCGTATTTGTTTTCATTTTTTGTAAAAACTATGTGTTATCCGAATAGCTCGGGATAGATTTCTCCATCACCACCGGATACATCAAGACTCTGTAGTAGTTTACCGTCAGGAGCATAGAAAAGCTGAATTTCTTTGTCGGAGTTATACTCTTCTATATCGATGATTACTACAGTAGGCATTTTGGGGAAGGTAATTATCTTTATATATCTGATTCGTATGGGAGGTGTCTCTGTCTGCATGAATGCTTTAGCTATGGGAGCAGGGACGTCCTCCAGGCTTCCGACATTTGTCTCTGTCATTATCCACTGGGCATTGTTGCCGAACCAAACGTTCATTTCGTGGTTATCCGATACGAATCCGGCAATATGGTAATCATTTTTATGTTCCCATTCTACGTTCGCTACTTTAGGGTACATCTTTCTGAATACTTCCTGCACCTTTTCGGGTGTATTGTCGGCATGCACAGAGACAGATATCAGCAACAATATGCTTCCCAATAAATTGATTTTAAACTTTTTCATAATCAAGGTCTATTTTTGCTTGTCATTAGAAACAACCTGAGGAGGCTTTTGTTTGCGGTTTTTTTGATCCAATGAAACAATTCGTTGAGTCTGCGATATCAAGTATCGTTTAATGTACTGTTTTTTTTAAGTAACCCGTTGGCGGGATTACCGGTTTCTTCCTTGTACCCGGAAAGGGACAAAGCCGGACTTGGAGCATACTTGATCCGTACCAACTCCGTACCAAATTCGGTTGAAGGTACCTCTATACGGGAATGGTACGGAGCAAGTAGGGGCTTGATCCCTTTTTGGTGCGTCTCTGACAGGAGGCTGAGTCATTTCTAATCCCTTCGGTATATTCTTAATTCCTGTTTAAAATATAGCGTTATTTCCGTCTTTTTCTTGGCAAACTGTTAACAAGGTGGATGCAACTATTAAACCTTGTTGTAAAATGCAGTGAAATGACTCTGAAATTTGGAGAAATCAAGAAAAGCCGTACCTTTGCAATGTGTTTTTCATAGTATTAGATTTAAGGTTAACAAAAGATTGGCTGTCTGGGATAGATAGCCTTTTTTTATGTCTTCTTGTTACTACTCTTCTCCAAGAAAATCATAGGACGGTGCAAAGAACAGAGTTCCTGTAATTGCAGTACTGAAATCCAATAAACGATCGGTGTTACCTACCGGATTTCCAATAAACATACTTTCCAGCATCTGACGCGTAGTACTGAATGTGCTTGCATAACCTATAAAATAGGTTCCATATTCTCTTTTTGCTGTATTTGCAAATGGCATATTGGCACGTACTATTTTAAGATCATCACCAATATTAGCAACTGCATTGTGAGCATTCGCCGGTTTTTCTTCATCCGATAACTCCACATCATTGAATTTACGTCGGCCTATCACTTTTTCCTGTTCTTCTACCGAAAGGGCATTCCAGGCATCCATGTCATGAATATATTTCTGCACAAATACATAACTTCCACCGGCAAAATCAGGATCTTCTTCACCAACTACGGCAAAGTGATAAGGATTTTCGTCTACAGCCGGAGATTCTGTTCCATCTACGAACCCAATGATTGCTTTGCCATCCATATATCTAAAACCATGAGTTTCATCAATAGCTTCAACAGCGCCTTTCAGCTTTTCATCAATAATAGAGGCAAACTCGTAACATAACCCCATTTGCTTAGCGCGGATATGAAACAATATATCACCAGGGGTAGATACTGCTATTTGTTTACTTCCCTTGATTTCCTTAAAAACTTCCAGTTCTTTGGGCCTACCTTTGCCTGGGAAAATACGGTCCCATACGTCTGCACCAAAGCTTATCGTGCTACTGAACTGTGCATCGGGAAAACGGTTACGCATACTACGTATTAATGCCGAGAAATTGGCACATACATCTTTTACTTTCTCAACTGAATCAGGAGATTGATTTAATTTGTAAACAATGAAAATGGCATTTTCGCCTTGTCTTTCAGTTACATCCTGTGGGGTGTTTCCTGCGAATGGATTTTGGTGTGAATTCATGCTTTTTCCTTTCATTAAATTTATACTTCAAAAGATAACTTGCTAAATGTTGTTTTGTTCATACAAAAATAACAGAATTCCTTCTTTGTATCTGTTGGTGAATGTTTAAGCAACGTTAAATGGATGTCGCTTTTTTGTTCTGATTGTAGTAATAATAGTTCAAAAGGGTATAATTTATAGAAAAAACGTTTTCATAGAGTACAATCTGAAAGTTTTTGTGTTTACATTTGCAAAGTTGCTTATGTAACTATCCCGTTAGAATTAAGATTTGAAGCTTTGAACAAAAACTATTCAATAGGTGTTAAGCTCATAGCAGCGGAATGACAAGAACGCGACTCGAAGAGTTTAGAAAAAGAGAAATTATATAAAAAGATTGCTTATGTCACAAATTATCGGACATATCTCTCAGGTCATCGGACCGGTAGTAGACGTCTATTTTGAGGGTACGGATGCCGAATTGATGCTTCCAAGTATCCATGACGCACTGGAGATAAAAAGATCAAATGGAAAAACATTAATCGTAGAAGTGCAGCAACACATCGGCGAGAACACGGTGAGAACCGTAGCCATGGATAGTACAGACGGCTTGCAGAGGGGTATGAAAGTGCATCCCACAGGCGGTCCTATTACTATGCCGGTGGGCGACCAGATTAAAGGTCGGTTAATGAATGTAGTAGGTGATTCCATCGACGGTATGAAAGAGCTAGACCGTGCCGGTGCTTATCCCATACACCGTGATCCTCCTAAGTTTGAAGATTTGACTACCGTACAAGAGGTGCTCTATACAGGTATCAAGGTTATCGACTTGCTGGAGCCTTATAGCAAGGGGGGCAAGATCGGTTTGTTCGGTGGAGCTGGTGTAGGCAAAACAGTACTGATCCAGGAACTCATCAATAATATTGCCAAGAAGCAGCATGGTTTTTCTGTGTTTGCAGGAGTAGGAGAGCGTACCCGTGAAGGTAACGACCTCTTGCGTGAAATGATTGAATCCGGTGTGATCCGTTATGGTGAGGAGTTCAAGAAAAGTATGGAAGAAGGAAACTGGGACTTGTCTAAAGTGGATTACAATGAAGTGGAGAAATCACAGGTTTCTTTAATATTCGGTCAGATGAACGAACCACCCGGTGCGCGTCAATCTGTGGCATTATCCGGACTGACAGTAGCTGAGTCTTTCCGCGACCAGGGTGCTGAAACCGGTGGCTCGCGTGATATATTGTTCTTTATAGATAATATTTTCCGTTTTACACAAGCTGGTTCCGAAGTATCTGCTTTGCTGGGACGTATGCCTTCGGCTGTAGGTTACCAACCAACGTTGGCTACTGAAATGGGTGCAATGCAAGAACGTATTACTTCTACCCGCAATGGGTCTATCACTTCCGTGCAGGCTGTATATGTACCTGCCGATGACTTGACTGACCCGGCGCCTGCTACTACCTTTACGCACTTGGATGCTACAACGGTGTTGAGTCGTAAGATTACTGAGTTGGGTATTTACCCTGCTGTTGATCCTTTGGAATCCACTTCACGTATTCTTGACCCGCATGTTGTAGGAGAAGAGCATTATGAAGTGGCACAACGGGTGAAACAAATCTTGCAGCGTAACAAAGAACTACAGGATATTATTTCTATTCTTGGTATGGAAGAGCTTTCGGACGCCGACCGTACATTAGTGAATCGTGCACGCCGTGTACAACGTTTCTTGTCGCAACCGTTTGCAGTTGCCGAACAGTTTACCGGTGTACCGGGAACGATGGTGCCAATAGAAGATACTATCAAAGGCTTTAAGATGATTCTGGATGGTGAGGTGGACTATCTGCCCGAACCTGCTTTCCTGAATGTTGGTACGATTGAAGAAGCAATAGAGAAAGGCAAGAAGTTATTGGAACAAGTAAATGGTTAAAAATTAGAAGAAGGGAAAGAGGCTATGAAGAAGTTGTATTTGAACATAGTGTCTCCTGAAAAGGAAATATATAATGGAGAGATTGAAAGTGTAACGCTGCCTGGAACGATAGGAACGTTTACCATTCTTCCGCAACATGCACCCATCGTGTCCTCACTTCGTGAAGGAAAGGTGATATATGTACCGGAAGGGGGCGAAGAACAGACTCTTGATATCGAAGGTGGGTTCGTTGAGTTAAGCGGTGGAGTGGTTTCCGCCTGTGTTGACTAATGTTTCCTTTTCCGGAATTATCTTTTATTTCTAATTTTTAATTTAGTACTATGAGTATCAGCTTGACAAAACGCAATTTCTTATACCAGATCACCCTGTTAACGTTAATAGCAGGATGGGTGGGCGCAGGGATTTTACATTATCTATTACCTGGACACTATTTCGGAGGATACCCTTTTATTCCGGTGTATTTCTTCTTGTTCGGTTTTTTCGAAATATCTATGTTCGACGCGTGTCGTAAACATGCCCCGCAGAAGATGTTGCTGCTTTACATGGCGATGAAAGTGATGAAAATGTTGCTCTCCGTGATACTCTTGGTGGTGTATTGCTTTGCAGTACGTGAAGAAGCCAAGTTATTTCTGTTGACATTCATCCTTTATTACATAGTCTATTTGATATATGAGACGTGGTTCTTCTTTACTTATGAAGTAGGAAAGAAACAGAAAAAAGAAAAGAAAAATGAGACAAATGCGTAATCTATTGACTGGAATACTCCTGATGCTGGGAATGCTGTTCACCACTCTGCCCGTTGCGGCACAGGGGGGTGAAGCGGAGCTTGACAGCATAGCCAAACGGGATGATGTCACTTCTGCCGAACAGAAAGAAAATACGGTAGATGTGAAAGAAATCGTCTTCGGACATATTGGCGATGCTTACGAATGGCACATCACCACATGGGGAAAGACGCATGTTACTATTCCGTTGCCTATTATCGTATATAGTTCGCAGACTGGCTGGCATGCTTTTCTCTCTTCTCGTTTGGAAGAGAATGAAGGTTCTTACGAAGGATTCTCTATCGCCCCGGAAGGTAGTAAATACGAAGGTAAAGTGGTAGAATATGACGCAGCTGGAAATGAAATACGTCCTTGGGATATTTCGATCACCAAAGTGACGTTGTCATTGCTGATTAACAGTGTATTGCTACTGATTATTATTTTGGCTGTTGCTCAGTGGTATCGAAAACATCCGCAAGGCAGTGCAGCCCCGGGTGGCTTCATCGGTTTTATGGAGATGTTTATTATGATGGTGAACGACGATATCATCAAGAGTTGTGTAGGGCCGAAATATCGGAAGTTTGCACCTTACCTGCTGACAGCGTTCTTCTTCATCTTTATAAATAATATCATGGGGTTGATTCCCATCTTTCCGGGTGGAGCCAATGTGACAGGTAATATCGCTATTACGATGGTGCTGGCACTCTTTACGTTTGTTGCCGTCAACCTGTTTGGAACGAAAACTTATTGGAAAGATATCTTTTGGCCGGATGTGCCCTGGTGGTTAAAAGTACCTGTGCCGATGATGCCTTTTATTGAATTCTTCGGTATCTTTACCAAGCCGTTTGCTTTGATGATCCGTCTTTTTGCCAATATGTTGGCCGGGCACATGGCAATGCTGGTATTGACGTGCCTCATCTTTATTTCTGCCAGCATGGGTCCTGCATTAAATGGTACGCTGACCGTAGCCTCTGTGCTGTTCAACATCTTTATGAATGCGTTGGAGTTGCTGGTAGCATTTATCCAGGCATATGTATTCACTATGTTGTCTGCCGTATTCATCGGATTGGCCCAGGAAGAACATAAAGAAGTTAAAGTGAAAGAAAACAACAATTAATAATAAACCATTTAAAAATTAAGAATTATGTTACTATCTGTATTATTGCAAGCTACTGCAGCTGCTGCTGGAATTAGTAAATTGGGTGCAGCACTTGGCGCCGGACTTGCCGTTATCGGCGCAGGTTTAGGTATTGGTAAAATTGGTGGTTCAGCTATGGAGGCTATTGCCCGCCAGCCGGAAGCATCAGGAGACATTCGTATGAACATGATTATTGCCGCTGCATTGATTGAAGGCGTTGCCCTGTTGGCGGTAGTTGTGTGTCTGTTAGTGTTCTTCTTATAATTAAAATATAGATAAATTATGTCATTGTTATTACCCGATAGTGGTCTGCTGTTCTGGATGCTTTTGTCATTCGGCGTGGTGTTCGTGGTGTTGGCGAAGTATGGCTTTCCTGTCATTACCAAAATGGTAGAAGGTCGTAGAACCTACATTGACCAATCGCTGGAAGTGGCAAAAGAAGCTAATGCGCAACTTCAAAGGCTGAAAGCTGAGAGTGAAGCATTGGTTGCTGCTGCCAATAAGGAGCAAGGGCGCATTCTGCGGGAGGCGATGCACGAGCGTGACAAGATTATCGTCGAAGCACGCAAGCAGGCGGAAGTTGCCGCGCAGAAAGAGCTGGACGATGTGAAGAAGCAGATACAGCAAGAAAAAGAAGAGGCAATACGTGATATTCGTCGCCAGGTTGCCGTGCTTTCTGTAGATATTGCGGAGAAAGTAATCCGTAAGAATCTGGATGAAGAGCACGAACAAATGGAGATGATAGACCGGATGCTGGACGAAGTGCTGGCAGCCTCAAGAAGCAATTAAGTAGCGATAAAGCGATTGGCGATGAGTGATTAGCGTAATGCTGATTATGAATCGCTGATCACTAATAATTAAAGGAAATGGATATAGGAATTGTTTCGATGCGATATGCCAAAGCGTTGATAGAATACGCGAAAGATACGGGGGCAGAAGACCGCGTATATCATGAATTGCGTATGCTGGAACGGAGCTTTCGTAAGCATCCTGATTTACGTGAGGCGTTGGATAATCCCATTTTGAAAATCAAGGAGAAGTTTGCTCTGATTTGCACCGCTGCTGTAGGCAATGGAGAAGTGAGCCGGGAATTTTCCCGCTTTATCACCCTTGTGCTGAGAAATCGGCGGGAGTACTATTTGCAGTACATCTGTCTGACTTATCTCGACCTATACAGGAAGTTGAAGCATATTGGCGTAGGAAAACTGATTACCGCCGTACCTGTGAGCCGGGATGTCTGGGAACGCATTCGGAATAGTGCTTCTGCTCTGCTACATGCACAGATGGAGTTGCAAACTGAAGTTGATCCTTCTATTGAAGGAGGTTTCATATTTGATATTAACGATTTCCGCCTGGATGCCAGCATTGCCACGCAACTTAAGAGAGTGAAACAACAGTTCATTGATAAGAACAGAAGAATTGTATAAGCACTAATCATTAATCACTAAAGAAACATGTCTGAAAATATAAAAGTAAGCGAAGTCTCCGATATTCTCCGTCACCAGTTAGAGGGAATCGATACCCGTGTGCAGTTGGATGAAATCGGTACGGTGCTGCAAGTCAGTGACGGTGTGGCACGTATCTATGGACTGCGCAATGCCGAAGCAAACGAACTGTTGGAGTTCGATAACGGTATCAAGGCGATTGTGATGAATCTGGAAGAGGACAACGTAGGTGCTGTTTTACTGGGCCCTACAGATAAAATCAAAGAAGGCTACGTCGTAAAGCGTACCAAGCGAATTGCTTCCATTATGGCGGGAGAGGGTATGCTGGGGCGTGTTATAGATCCGCTGGGAGCACCACTGGATGGTAAAGGACTCATTGGTGGAGAACTATGTGAGATGCCTTTGGAACGTAAAGCACCGGGGGTTATCTTTCGTCAGCCTGTAAATCAGCCGTTGCAAACCGGATTGAAGGCCGTGGATGCTATGATACCTATCGGTCGCGGACAACGTGAGTTGATCATCGGTGACCGTCAGACGGGAAAGACGGCTATTGCTATCGATACGATCATCAATCAACGCGCCAATTATGAGGCAGGAAACCCTGTGTATTGTATCTATGTAGCTATTGGTCAGAAAGCTTCTACGGTCGCTACCATTGTAAACACATTGCGTGAATATGGCGCAATGGATTATACGATTGTTGTTGCTGCTACGGCAGGTGATCCGGCTGCGTTGCAGTATTATGCTCCGTTTGCAGGTGCTGCCATTGGTGAATATTTCCGTGATACCGGTCGTCATGCATTGGTAGTTTATGATGATCTTTCTAAGCAGGCTGTAGCTTATCGTGAAGTATCACTGATTTTACGCCGTCCATCAGGACGTGAAGCATATCCGGGTGATATCTTCTATCTGCACTCCCGTTTGCTGGAGCGTGCTGCGCGTATTATTAATCAGGAAGAAGTGGCACGTGAAATGAATGATTTGCCGGAAAGCCTGAAAGGTAAAGTGAAAGGTGGCGGATCACTGACTGCATTGCCTATCATCGAAACGCAGGCAGGAGACGTATCTGCCTATATTCCGACGAATGTGATTTCTATCACCGACGGACAGATATTCCTTGATACTGATTTGTTTAACCAAGGTAACCGTCCGGCTATTAACGTAGGTATTTCCGTGAGTCGTGTGGGTGGTAATGCTCAGATTAAGGCGATGAAGAAAGTGGCCGGTACATTAAAGATAGACCAGGCGCAATATCGTGAACTGGAAGCATTTACAAAGTTCAGTGGCGATATGGATCCTGTTACAGCACTGACCATTGATAAGGGACAAAAGAATACCCGTTTGTTGGTTCAACCGCAATATAGTCCGATGCCGGTAGAGAAGCAGATTGCCATTCTTTATTGTGGTACTCATGGACTGTTGCGTAATGTTCCGTTAGATAAGGTGACTGATTTTGAACGTAGTTTTTTGGAAGCACTTGAAATGAATCATCGTGCGGATGTACTCGATGTACTAAAGAGTGGTGTCATTGATGATGATGTTTGTAAGAAGATAGAGGAAACTGCGGATCTCATGTCGAAACAATATTTGGATTAGTGATTAACGTTTAGTGACAAGTGATTAGTGGTATGCGCTCATGTGCCGCTTATCACTAATCATTAATCACTTACCACTAAAAAAGATGCTATGGGTTCTTTAAAAGAAGTAAAAAACAGAATAAACTCCGTCAAGAGTACGCGTCAGATTACATCGGCGATGAAGATGGTGGCATCCGCAAAGTTGCACAAAGCACAATCGCGGATTGAGAATATGCTGCCTTATCAACAGAAACTGAATGAAATTCTGACAAACTTCTTGTCTACAGATGCCACGTTCGAGTCGCCTTATACCGAAGTGCGTCCTGTAACGCGGGTAGCGGTCGTGGTTTTCTCATCCAACAGTTCGCTGTGCGGAGCTTTCAATGCGAATGTGGTAAAGAAGCTTGGAGAAACGCTGGAAGAATACAAATCACTTGGTAAGGAGAACATCCTGATATATCCTATAGGAAAGAAGGTGGAACAAGCTACTAAGAAGTTAGGCTATACATCGCGAGGAAATTATCAGGGAATGGCAGAGAAACCATCCTATGTGCAAGCATATGAACTTGCTGGATTGTTGATGCAAGAGTTTGTAGAAAAACAAATCGACCGTGTAGAGCTGATCTACCATCACTTCAAGTCGATGGGGTCACAGATACTAACGCGTGAGGAATATCTTCCTATTGATTTAAGTAAGGTGGAAGCAACTGCTGCAACAGAAGGATCGGGAAAACGCGGTTTTCAGAATGATTATATAGTGGAGCCATCTGTCGGACAACTTATTGCAGATTTGCTGCCAAAGGTGTTGAGCCAGAAGCTTTTTACTGTACTTCAAGATTCCAATGCCTCTGAACATGCTGCCCGTACACTTGCTATGCAGACTGCAACAGATAATGCGAATGAACTGATACAAGATTTGACGAAGCAATATAATAAAAGCAGACAGCAAGCGATTACAAACGAATTATTGGATATAATCGCGGGAAGTCTCAAGTAAGAAAGCTACGGGTTACAAGCTACAAGCTACGAGTGCCTTTCGGAATATAGTGCAGCCACTTGTAGCTTGTAGCTTTTTTCATTTTTATGTAAAAAGATGTGCCGATAGGGCTTTTCCTCTTTTATTTATGTTACCTTTACACCTCCAAACAACATTTATGAAATAATGGAACAAAACCCGGAATTGTCACTTGCATGGCAATTTATAGAAAATACAGGCACTCATCTCTTCCTGACCGGTAAAGCAGGTACTGGAAAAACTACATTCTTGCGACAATTGAAGTCCGGAAGTCCTAAACGTATGGTTGTTCTTGCCCCGACAGGCATTGCGGCTATTAATGCAGGTGGTGTAACTATTCATTCTTTTTTCCAGCTACCTTTTGCTCCTTACGTACCCGATACTTCATTCAGTGCGGATGGTAAGGCACAATACCGTTTCCGTTTCGGAAAAGAGAAACTTAACATCATGCGTAGTATAGACCTGCTTGTGATTGATGAGATCAGTATGGTACGTGCCGACCTCTTGGATGCGATAGATGATGTGTTGCGTCGTTTCCGTGACCGTAGCAAGCCTTTTGGTGGTGTACAATTATTGATGATCGGAGATTTGCAGCAACTTGCTCCGGTTATCAAAGACGAAGAATGGCAGATGCTAAACCGCTATTATGATACTCCCTATTTCTTTTCCAGCCATGCATTGAGGAAATCGGAGTACTGTACCATTGAATTGAAGAAAGTTTATCGGCAGAGTGATACTCATTTTCTGGATATGTTGAACCGTATCCGGGAGAATCGTTGTGACAAAACTTTGTTGGATGAACTGAACTGTAGATACATTCCAAATTTCAATCCTGCGAAAGAGGAAGGATATATCCAACTTACCACCCATAATTACCAGGCGCAACGTATCAATGAATATGAACTGGCACAACTGCCCGGACGTTCTTTTACCTTTCGCGCCCAGATAGATGGAAAATTCCCGGAGTATTCTTATCCTACTGATGAAGTACTGGAGTTAAAACGTGGTGCGCAAATCATGTTTGTAAAGAACGATTCATCCGGTGAACACCGTTATTACAATGGCATGATCGGTGAGGTGGTAAATGTATCCGCTTTAGGCATTGAGGTGCGTAGTAAAGGAAGTGAGGACGTCTTTATGCTGCAAGAAGAGGAATGGACCAATGCAAAATACGTGCTGGATGAAGAGACAAAAGAGATTACAGAAGATATAGAGGGAGTCTTCAAACAATTCCCACTGAAACTGGCATGGGCTATAACCATTCATAAAAGTCAGGGGTTGACGTTTGAGCGTGCAATAATTGATGCCAGCGCTTCCTTTGCACATGGACAGACGTATGTGGCTCTGAGCCGTTGCAAGACGTTGGAAGGTCTGGTATTAAGTGCTCCATTATCTGCCAGGGCAGTAATCAGTGACAGTGCTGTGGATACCTTTACAGAAGATGCACGTAGAAATGAGCCTGATGAAACGCGTTACCGGAGATTGCAACAATCGTATTTTCTGGAATTGTTATCAGGATTGTTTGATTTCTTACCATTGGAACTGGCATTGAAGCGTTTTGTGAGGTTATTGGATGAACACTTGTACAAACTCTATCCTAAACTGCTGGTTGAATATAAATCAGAAACGGAACGTTTCCATGAGAAGGTTACGAAAGTTGCTCAAAAGTTTAGCTTACAATATACTCGCCTGGTTGATGGTACAGCGGATTATGCTACAGATAAAAGTTTGCAGGAGCGCATTCACTTGGGAGCAGAATATTTCAAAGAACAATTGACGCCCTTGGATGCCATCAGAAGTAGTACAATTGTAGAGTCTGACAATAAAGAGCTAAAGAAACAGTTGAAGGCTGTCAGTGAAGAGTTGGATGATTTGCTTCTCTTGAAAGTCGATTTGCTGGAATTCGTAATTGATAAGGGATTCCATGTAGGCGAATATCTGAAACAAAAGTCCGTCCTCTCCATTGACGATGCCGCATCGGGTAAGGATAAAGGAGAAAAACGCGGCGGCAACTTTTCCGGAAGAAGAAAACGTAAAGAGGAAACTGAAGACGGTGGAAGTAGTTCTGCACGTAAAAGGGCGGCAACTGTGGAAGTACCTTCGGACATCCTGCATCCCGAATTGTACAAGCGTCTGGTGGCATGGCGCAATGCAGAAGCATCCCGGTTGGGATTACCGGTATATACTGTAATTCAACAAAAGGCAATTCTCGGTATTACGAATTTATTGCCGGAAGATAAGACCACTCTTCTCCGCATTCCTTACTTTGGTAAAAAAGGAGTGGAAAAGTATGGAGATGAACTCTTGGAAATGGTACGAATGTATAAAAAAGAAAGTGGGATTGCGGAAACGTTGTTTAGTGATTAGTGGTGAGTGATTAGTAGTTGGAATGTTATACAAACTTGGCTAATCACTCATCACTAAACACTAAACATGAGTCTTATCCCTTCTTCCAGAGTGTGTGGCTGGTATCCTAATTCCCTGCGTGCTTTTTCTATGCTCAATCCACTGAAGCGGGGGCGGGGAGTTGCTTCTTCCATTTGCTTGGTGGTGACTGGCAGAATTAAAGAATAGTCCAGGTTCAGGATATCTGCTATGCGGTAGGCAATATCAGCTATTGTCAGACATTCCGAACCACAGATATGGAAGATGCCATTATTAGGATAGTTTATCAGCTTCTCTATTCCTTGCGAAACATCACCTACATAAGTTGCTGTACGCCACTGGTCGGAAACGACTCGTATTTCTTCGTTGTTTCTTAAACGGTCGGCAACCAATTGTAGTACATTTCCATGTTGTCCCGGTAAGGCAGCGCCATAGACTACTGCTACACGGGCAATGGCGTAATTACTACATAACTCAGCTGCCCGTTTTTCACCTTTCAGCTTGGTGACACCATAATAGTTGACTGGATCAGGCGTATCTACTTCCGTATAAAGCTGCGTTGTATCTCCATTGAATACAAAGTCGGTAGAAAGATGGATAAGGCGTGCAGCGGATGCTTCACACCGGAATGCCAATTGTCCTACAGCATTGACGTTGATACTATCCGCTTCCTCATGGTGAGCTTCGCAATAATCAGGAACAGATAAGGCAGAAGTGTTGATCACTACATTAGGGCGTACTTCCCTGAACAGTGCACTTTGTTCTCCCATCTGGCAGATGTCTGCACTGATAAAACGATAATTTCCAGAACCGGGAGCAATGTCATCATGCAGGGAACAGCCCGTTACAATGTATTCGTCGTTGCGCGACAAATCATTTAATATCCGGCGTCCTGTAAACCCGTTGGCGCCTATAACCAAGATTTTTTTCTTCATATTCATATCTTCTTTAATAAGGTGCTGTTCTTCCTTGTTGCACTTCGATTCTTATGCCGAATGATCCATTCGCTGATTTCAGTTCAAAAGCGCCTTTAAAATTATTCCGTTCCCACGGTAAAGCAGAAGGATTTGGAACTTTCCATCCGTCCTTGTTGTATTCTCCATAGGTATTGATACGCATGCCATTCTTCAATCGGAAACTTCCCATCTGCAGGTTTTGAGGAGATGAACCAAAACCTGTCAATCCGAAAGGATTCATACTGTATAGGGTGGAACTACCCAAGCTAAACAGGTGTGAGTAGCCTTGAGAGTAGGTTCTGTTCGGGTCCAGGCGAAATAAGAAACTATAATCTTTGCTGGCATCCGGAATTTCCAATTTCATTTTAGGTACTTGGGGAGCTGCCATCTTCATTAAATTCATATCCAGAAGAAAACCATCAAAATCCTTTGTTTCCGGCATATTCATACTACGCACGCTGTCAGCAGGTATTTCATTCTGAGCATTTACCCGGAAGGAGAAAAGACAGAAAAGTATGATTAGTCCTATATATTTCATTACTTAATAGCCTTTATTTAATGGCGAATATATGAAATAAGTATGAATTATGGAAATATATAGCATTTATTAAAATAAAAGTTGTATATTGTATACGGTTGTTTGGAAATAGTTATTATCTTTGAGGTGTAAATAATTGAATTAGTAGATAAGCAATCTATTTTGTTCCTCTCTAACCAGTAAATGAACGGGCTGTATCTCGTGTAGAAATGCAGCCCGTTTTCTTATTTCCGTAACAGAAGTTTCAGTTGATGATAAGTTTGTATCCGATGCCTCGGACATTGACAATGCGGATACGTTCGTCCTTGGAAAGTTTATGCCGTAATTTAGTGATGAACACGTGCAGGCTGCGCGAATTGAAGAAGCTGTCGTCCCCCCAAAGATCGAGCAGGATATTCTGGGTATTCACTACCTGATTACGGTTTTCGCACAGGCGCTTCAGTATTTCGGTCTCGCGGTGGGAGAGTTCCTGCTCTATTCCGGTATGGGACAATATCTGTGTGACAGAGTTGAAATGGTAATCGCCTATCTCGAAACAAGTTTCTTCTTTCTTCGGTTCCTCTTTAAATGTAAATGCTTTGCCTACCAGCGCTTTAATGCGCACGATAAGTTCCTGCATGCCGAAAGGCTTTTTCAGATAGTCGTTGGCTCCGAGTTCAAAGCCTTCCACCACATCGTTGATGGAAGAACGGGCAGTGAGAAAAAGTACCGGAGTTCGTTTGTCGGTTTGGCGGATGTGGCGTACCATTTCAAAACCATCCATACGGGGCATCATAACATCTGCTACCAGTACATCAGGGCGTAAGTCGAAGAACATACGCAGACCTTCCTCGCCATCGGCAGCAGTATGGATGATGAAGTTCTGGCCTTCTAGTGTATCTTTGATAATCATGGCGAGGGTTTGTTCATCCTCAACCAGCAGTACCTTGATTTTGTCCATATCTTGATTCTTTTTTATAACAAGCAATGTAATGCATCATAACAAGCAACGTTATTCAGATTCTTATTGTAAAAGTACTTCCTTTTCCCGCTTCACTTCGTACGGTTACAATTCCACCGTGCTTTTCTACCATTGTCTTTACGTAGAAAAGCCCCAGCCCGTAGCCTTTGGTATTGTGGATATTTCCTGTCGGAACCCGGTAGAATTTATCGAAAATGTGAGGCTGTTTATCCGTAAGGATACCAATACCGTGGTCTGTAACCGAGATTTCCACTTGTTCCGTTTCCTTTTTCCGGCAACAGATCATTATGTCGGCTTTATCCGGAGAGTATTTGATGGCATTATCTATCAGGTTACTCAGAATATTACTGAAGTGTGTACGGTCGGCAATGATTGTCAGGTCTTCCGGTGCAATGTCGAGATTGATTTCTACAGGCTTACCTGCTTTCAGTTTATGCTGTTCGATGAGTGCCGGGAACAGATCGTGCAAACTGAGCGCCTCCGGATGCAGACGGAAGGTTTTACGGCGTTCCATACTCATGGAGAGAATTTGTTCCACCAGTCCGCTTAATCGCTGTAGCTGTTCCTGGCAGATACCCAGATACTTATCCCGTTGTTGCTTGTCTTCTGCCAGATTAAAATTAAGCAAAGCATCGTTGGCGGCATACGCCACGGCAATAGGTGTTTTCAGTTCGTGGGTGATATTGTTGGTAAAGTCGCTCTTCATCTCTTCCAGTGTTTTCTGCCGCAAAATGGTGCGGATAAGAAACCAGAAGGAGAAGCCTAATATAATAAGGATAACGAATGATGTGGTAAGAATACCGCTCATCTGCCGCAATACAAGCTTATAAATAGGTTCTATCGTGAGGCGGTAACTTTGATTGGAGTGAATGTCGAAAGCATAATTATATTGTTTCGCTTTTTCACTGGGTATGTATCCGGGAGTCCCGACAATGGCGATCGTATCAATGTAAACCAGCGTTGAGTCCAGATCCGCACCGGAATGAAGGCGCTCCAGTCGGTAGGGAAGTTTAAGCCCCCGTTCTTGCAGATAGGTATTGAGCAGACTGTCATAAACGGCTATATCAGGTTCTATAAAAATATCCAGTCCCGAGTGCATTCCACGTTGGATGAAAGTGGCAAGTTCCACCATACTGCTTTGGTCACGCAGCATCATGTCTATTCCACCTTCGGCTCTTAAAGAAGCCTGAGGTTCATCCTCATTAATCACTGTATCTTCCAGGACCTCTTTTACTGAATCTCTTTCTGCCCAGACTGAAATATTTGTGCCTTCCTGTTCCCGTGTGAAAAGGATATCTCTTGTCGAGTCATTCGGATAACTTACTAATACACTGTCATACTTCATAGGGATACCTTCTTTTAAAAGTGAACGACTTCCGGCACTGTCTGTTTGGTTAACAGTTGTACTGCTGCGGACAAATGATTTTCCGGAATCGGAATTGTATCCTGCTGAAACCTCTACGGAACCGTGGGCTTTATTTTCTTTTTGCATCTCCTTTACACGCAGCATCATCTCATTATAATCACTCATGCGCATGGCTTCTACGATGCTTTGTTCCAGTTCGTGCTTCATCGTTTTGTATAGCCCTGTGATCCAGTATGCCTGGTAAATAAAGATACCCAGCAGAGAGATTATGACTAATATGGCAATAGGTTTGAATGGCAGTTTCATGTAGCTCTTGTATTTATATGGACAAAGATAGGAAAGATAACCACTACATGTATGAACGGTAAGACTAAATAACACTTCAGATAACACTAGATAAGACTACGTAAGTTCCGGATAACACAAAGTCCGGAAGATTTCACCGTACTTTGCAGTGCAAGAGCTTAAGGGATGATTCGGTTTTGCACAAGGCATCTTTTGCAAAAGATATAGGGATAATCCAGTTCGTTCCCTTGCATAATTGGGTGCTAACCTTGGTCAACAGGTCTGTCAACCTTGGTTAACAGGCTTGTCAACGTTGGTTAATAGGCCTGTCAACCAAGGTTAACATCCAATAATATCTAAGTCTGAACACATTTATGTCGTATCTAAAACAAATGAACATGAGGTCTTATTACTATCTTTCCCTGATGCTATGTGCATTGAGCGCAGGAGTTTCCGCTCAGGAAATAACGAAAAGTATGGATATTGAGAGCGAACGGACGCTCAGCGCAGACAGTATTATAACACAAGACAAGCAGCTGGACAGTCTTTATCAATCTCTTCCCGAAATAATGATTACCGGGCAACGTCCCATCGTGAAAGCGGAGCAAGGTAAACTGGTGTACGATCTTCCGCGCCTTATCGGTAATCTACCCGTAGATAATGCTTATGACGCTGTGAAGGAACTGCCGGGCGTAACCGAGATGAATGGCGGGTTGATGTTGGCAGGGCAGGGGGTAACTGTAATATTGGATGGCAAAGTTACCACCATGAGTACCGAACAGCTTTATTCTTTATTGAAAAGCATCCCGTCCAGTCGCATTGAGAAGGCGGAAGTGATGTACAATGCTCCGGCACGCTATCAGGTGCGGGGTGCACTTATCAATATCACACTGAAACAAAGCGCCGGAGGCCCGTCCTCTTGGCAGGGAGAGCTTTATGGCAAATATAATCAGAAACATTACGAGAGCTTCAACGAACGTGCCAGCCTGATCTATAACGGAAACAAATTCTCAGCAGATTTTCTTTACTCACACAACCACGGACGGGGATATTCTTTAACCGATAAAGAAGCTATGCACTCTCTGGCGGACGGTTCGGTTCATCACATCACAACCGATGAGATGGGCCGGAGCCGTTCACATACCCATAGTTTCCGGGTAGGGGCGGATTACAATATTGCCAAGGATCATCAGCTGAGTTTTGTTTATAATGGAAGTTATTCGACTTACCACAGTCTGATGGATATTTACGGTACGCAGCAGTCCAACACCCGTAGCAGCAGTACTGATTGGCTGCACAACGGGCGTCTGGATTACCGTACACCTTTCGGACTGAAAGTTGGTGCTGAATTGACTTATTACCGTTCTCCATCCGATCAGTTATTGCATAGCAGCATGCAAGGTGAAGAGCTGGCCTTTTATACTGAAGACTGTCAGCGCATCAATCGCTGGAAATTCTTCCTTGCCCAGGAGCATAATCTGGGGCGTGGATGGGGATTGAATTATGGTGCCGTTTATACTACCAGTATCGACCACAGTTATCAATATTATTATGATACGGAGAAGGGTGCGGGAACAAAGGCAGGTGTAAGCACAGGTATTCCCGATAATATGCAATCCCGCCGTCGCGAACAAACTCTGAACTTCTATGCGGGTTTCAATAAAAGTTTTGGTGATAAACTTTCCTTGGATGCTTCGCTTGCCGTGGAGCATTATAAGACACCGGTATGGAATCAATGGGATTGGTATCCTACCATTAACCTAAGTTATATGCCCGCCCCCGGCTATGTTTGGCAATTGGCTTTGAGCAGTGATAAGGATTATCCTGATTATTGGGCGGTACAGGATGCTATTTCTTATCTGGGCGGTGGATATTCTGAAATACATGGGAACCCGTTCCTGAAACCGGCTCAGGAATATCAACTTCAGTTGACACATATTTTGAAGAGTAAATACATCTTCAGTGCATGGTTTAATCATACGAAAGATTACTCAGTCCAGACTCTTTATCAATCCTCCGAACGTCTGGTGGAGATCTATAAGCATTTGAATTTTAATTACCAGCAACAAGCAGGATTACAGGCTTCTATACCATTTGATATAAAGCAATTGTTAAATTCTCGTTTAACTTTGATTGGTGTATGGCATCATGAGAAAGATGAGGATTTCTGGGATATTCCTTTCAACCGGAATATTTGTTATGGTATTGCCGTACTGACAAATACTTTCACTCTTTCTAAGAAGCCTGATCTGAAACTGACACTGACGGGAATGGCTCGTAGTAAAGCGACTCAGGGAATTTATGATTTACCGTCTTCAGGGTATGTAAATGCTGCTTTGCGGTATGGCTTTGCCAAAGGAAAGGCTATTCTGAATCTTTATTGCAATGATATCTTTGAGACGGGACAGATAAAACCACGCATCCGTTTTGGTACGCAGAACGTGACGAATGATTATACTTGTTTCAGGGAAATCGGGGTGTCGTTTACGTATAAATTCGGAGGATACAGGGAGAAGAAGAGGGAGGAAGTGGATAGGTCGAGGTTTAAATAGTGACGAGCTACAAGTAGTTCTGCATTTTCATAAATATTCAGATAGCCTTCAGTTATCAGGATATTAGGAAGTTCCTCTAAAAATCTGAAACAGAAGGGTGTATAAGGATTTTAGTTGCGAGCATACATTTCTTTTAATTTGCGTTTACACTGTATGCGGAAATCCTCAACGGTTAGTCCCTGTTCCCATTCCTGCTCAAATTTATCTTTTTGTGCAATGCGTTCTTTCACAAACTCCAATACAGAATTTAATTCTTCCGGTTCGTCTATACGCATTATACGATTGACCAATTGAATCTTCATCGCATTTATATCTCCGTAGATACCTGACGGTTCGAAAGCGTTCGTTTGTTGCACTGGAATATCAGAATATTTTTTGGTCTCTTTCTTTCCCATATCTATCGTTTTTAATAATCGTTTCAATGATAGTACAAATATAGCATGTTTGCTTTATCTTTCAATGATTTGCTGCCATTTAAATGAAGAACTTATTTTTTTATGATTACTAAAAAGCATTCCGCACACTATAAAAATCAGAATCTTTTGTCCCTTCCTCCTCTATATTTCTTAATTTTGTCGGAACAAAATGAAGTATCAACCTTCCGCACACTCAATCTCAAAATGACACTGCGGAACTTAAATTATCGTATTATGATTAACAGATTCGTCTTGAACGAAGTATCCTACTTCGGACCGGGTGCCCGCGAAGTGCTCCCACAGGAAATTAAACGTCTCGGCTTGAAAAAAGCCTTTGTATCTACCGACAAAGATCTGATTAAATTTGGTGTAGCTGACAAGGTGCTTTCCGTACTGGATAAGGCAGGCATACCCTATGTTGTATTCAGCGATATTAAACCAAATCCTACGGTTAGTAATGTAAATGCAGGTGTGAAAGCGTTTGCAGAATCCGGTGCCGATTTTATTCTGGCTATTGGTGGTGGTTCTTCCATCGATACATCAAAAGCTATCGGCATTATCACTAATAACCCGGAATTCAGTGATGTGGTTTCTCTGGAAGGAGTGGCGCCGACTCAGAAGAAATCCGTGCCTATCATTGCTCTGCCTACTACAGCAGGAACGGCTGCCGAAGTGACTATCAACTACGTGATTACCGACGAAGTGAATGAAAAGAAGATGGTATGTGTAGATCCGAATGATATTCCTGCCATCGCCATTGTAGATGCCGAATTGATGTACACTTTGCCTAAAGGGCTGACCGCTTCTACGGGATTGGATGCATTGACACATGCTATTGAAGGTCTGATTACTAAGGGAGCTTGGGAAATGAGCGATATGTTTGAAATTAAAGCTATCGAAATGATTACCCGTTATTTGGAAACGGCCGTGTTTGAGCCGACAAATGCAGAGGCACGTAATGGTATGGCGGTAGCGCAATATATTGCAGGTATGGCATTCTCTAATGTAGGTTTGGGCGTTGTTCATGGTATGGCACATCCATTGGGTGCTATTTTTGATATACCTCACGGTGTGGCTAATGCGTTGTTGCTGCCTATCATTATGGAATTTAATGCTCCTGCTGCACTTGATAAGTATGTGGAAATTGCTAAGGCGATGAAAGTATATAAAGAAGGTATGAGCCAGGAAGAAGCTGCACGTGCTGCCGTAGATGCGGTGAGAGCGCTGTCAGTAAGAGTAGGTATTCCGCAACACCTTTCTGAATTAGGTATCAAGGAAAGCGATCTCGACAAGCTGGCTACGGCTGCTATTGCCGATGTTTGTACACCGGGTAATCCTCGCGAGGTGACGAAGGAGATTATTCTGGATTTATACAAAAAAGCGTTGTAATAAGTGATTAGGGGTTAGTGATAAGTGATTAGTCTCCTTGCGGCATTATAGCGTAGCACTAATCACTTATTAAACTATCGGGAACAGAAGTGTAAACGTGCTTCCTTCTCCCACTTTTGATTGCACCGTAATGCTTCCATGATGCTGGTGCATGATTTGGCGCGAGATGGTTAACCCGATACCTGAACCGGTCGGTTTTGTGGTGAAAAATGGAATGAAAATACGTTCCTGAACTTCCGGATCGATGCCGGTTCCATTATCAGTAACACGCAGGAAAAGGTGATTTCCTGGAGTGATGCCCGCGGAAAGAGTGATTTGTGTCGCTTCGTTTTCGCGGGCATTCCGTATCAGGTTGATAAGTACCTGTTCTATTTGCTCTTTATCTGCAATCAGGCGCAACGGAACGTTGGGAAGAGAGAGGTGTAGATCATCTGTATCATTTTGCATCAATTGAACGACTCCTTTCAGCAGTTCTCCGGCATTATAAAGTTTTAATAAAGGGTGGGGCAGGTGCGATACTTCCCGGTAGCTATTCATAAAGCGTACTAGACCGTTCCCTCTGCGACCGATGGTTTGCAACATCTGTCTGATTTCCATTTTGGTTTCTTCGTCACCTTCCAGACTGTCGGCGTGCTTGGCAAGAAGTTCTGTAAGCGAAATGATGGGAGTAATGGAATTCATAATTTCATGTGTCAGTACACGGATTAGCTTTTGCCAGGCTTCCGTCTCACGGTTATCCAGGGCAGAATGGATATTCTTCATTCCGGCAATCAAGAGTTTCCTGCCTTGAATGACAAACTCCATACCGGAAAGAGCGAATTGCACAGTCTCTTCTTCCTGTTTGATTTGCCATACGGACAAATCGCCTGCTTTCAGTGTATGCAGCTTGGCCGGGAGATCGGGGTGAAAGTCGACCAGATCATTTATCGTATGCGGGCAATCGATATGTATCAGACGTTTGGCTGCATCATTGACCCATTCCATTTGCCCGTCGGGCGTATAAACAAGAATAGCCATGTCTATATGATTGGCAAGTGCCTGAAAATACTGCAATTTGCTTTCTTTCTTTTGCAGGTTATTCCGGTAATGTTCAAGGGCATCCTGCATTTCGGTCAGCAGTTCTTCGGGAAGAGGCTGGGTGGCATTGAGATTGGAAGTGGGAGAAGAAAGAAATTCAGAGTAGCGCACAGCCCAGATAAACTGGGCCATGGCACGCGCAGAACGTAAGATATACCTATATATGGTATAAGCAACAAACGCCGTGAGGCAGAGTGCCACAAACAGGCTAAAATAAAAGCCGTGTACAGCCAACCAAGCTGAAACGAGGCAACATATCAATAATGCAATTGTGAGCCAAAGAGGCGTTTTTACCCAAGTTTGACTTTTCATAATCCGAACTTTTCAATCCTTCTATAAAGTGAAGTCCTTGTGATTCCCAGCATTTCTGCTGCCAATGTAATGTTACCGCCACACATTCTCATTACCTCATTGATCGCATCCTTTTCCATCCGTTCCAGATTATACTTATCTTTTTCAGATACAGTATTCGAAGATCGGGGGCTGCGTAACATGAAATCATCTGGAGCCAGCATGGTTCCTGTAGAGAGGATGACGGCACGTTCGATGGCATGCTCCAGTTCACGCACATTGCCCGGCCAACGGTAAAGTTGCAGCGTCTTTCGTGCTTCTTTGGAAATTCCCCGAAGCTCTTTCTTATACTTCTTCCGATAGCGTTGGAGAAAGAAATCGGCCAACAGGAACAGGTCGTTTCCCCGTTCCCGCAAAGGCGGAATACGAATTTCAATCGTATTGATGCGGTACAGTAAATCCTGGCGGAATTGTCCGTCGTCGATGGCGCTGTATAAATCCGTATTTGTGGCACAAATCAATCTTACATCTACAGGGTAGGAGGTGGTAGAGCCGAGCCGTGAGCTCTTTCTTTGCTCTATGACCGAAAGTAACTTCGCTTGAAGCGGAAGACTCAGATTGCCGATTTCGTTCAGGAACAACGTTCCGCCTGAAGCTACTTCCACACGTCCCGGCTTATTCTTGCGGGCGTCGGTAAATGCACCTTTTTCATATCCGAACAATTCGCTTTCGAATAACGTATCAGGAATACTTCCTAAATCGATAGGTACGTAGATCTCATTCTTGCGGGGGGACTGTTCGTAAACATAGCGGGCAATCAAGTCTTTACCTGTTCCGTTTTCTCCCAGGAGCAAAAGGTTCGCATCTGTTTCGGAGAACTTTCTTATCGTCTGAAAAATAGCTTGCATGGCGGCAGATTCACCGATGACGCGCGTTGGCTCAAGGGGAAGGGTCAAAGCTTCTGTTTGTTCTTTTAAAGTCTCCTTCTGTTGTTTCAGGGTTTCTACTTCCGTTCGGCTGAAACTGAGTTGCAGTGCGGAGGAGACGGTGGCTATCAGTTTCTCGTTTTGCCAGGGTTTGGGAATGAAATCTGTGGCACCTTGTTTAATGGCTTGAACTGCCTTTTCCGTATCCGCATAGGCGGTAATGAAGATAACAACAGCTTTCTCGTCCAGCTTCAGTATCTCGTTCAACCAGTGGAATCCTTCCTTTCCACTGACGGCATCCCGACGGAAATTCATGTCAAGCAAGATGACGTTGAAGTGGGTACGAGAGATGAGCGGCAGCAATTCACGTGGGTCAGTTGTCATAGTGATACTTTCTACCAAAGGACGCAGTAGCATTTTCAAGGTGAAGAGAATGTCTTCATTATCGTCTACAATGAGTATCTTTCCTCGTTTCATCATACTTAAAGTTAAGTTTAAAATGTGCGGATACAGGGCTCTTTTCCGGACATGTACAAAGATAGGTAAAGTTTTTGAAAAAGAAGTGTACGGAAGCGTGCATTTGGTGTACGATATCGTGCAATTTTGTGAAATGATATTGTGCTTAAGTAAATGAAAAACAATGTATTATTCTTTTGGTATAGTTCTTGCGAAACTTCCGTAGAAGAAAGTCTTATTCTAATAAATGCGATTATGATAAAGCATTATATAAAAGTTGCACTCCGGTTGATCAAGCGGAGCTTCCTATTTTCTACCATCAATATGCTGGGCTTTGTATTTGGCATGACGGCAGCATTTCTCATTTACCTCTGGGTGATAAACGAGCTGACGTATGATAATTGTTTTCCGGATGCAGACCGTATTTCCAGAGTGATAGAAGTGAGCCGGGAGACGAGTGGCGAGGTAAAGGAATCTCCTGAAAGTATACGCTCACTTGTGAAAGTTTTTAAGGAAGATTTTCCACAAGTAGAAGATGCGACAGCTATCAAATATGAAGATAACCTTACACTGGAGACAGATGATGAGAAAAGAATAATTGGTAAATATGTCCATGTGGACAGTACGTTTTTTCATGTCTTTCCCTTCCCTATAATAGAAGGTAACCCCGAACAACTATGGGATAATCTTGATAATGTTGTATTATCCGAGGTTATGGCACGAAAACTATTTGGAAATGCTTCTGCCATAGGAAAAAAAGTGAAAAGAAACTATGTTGGACGGACTGATGTACACACTGTTGTTGCCGTGGTTAAGATACCTGCGAAAAGTCACATACAGTTTGATGTTGCCTTTTCGATAGATGCATACGGTCTCTTCTCCATGGGGTGGAATTGGGATAGCATGCGTCGTGGAATGCATGTTTATGTAAAAATGAAACAGGGTGACGAGGGTAAGTTGTATCGTCAGGAGCAAAGAACAATGAGGCATGCTCTCAAAAAGTTTGGTGAGAAACGAACGCTATTGCGTTTCCAGCCGATAAGAGATATTCATCTACATACAACTTTCTCTGATGAAAACGTTAAGAATCATGGTAGCCTTGCCACTATGTACCTATTTGTGGCGTTAGCCATTCTGGTCATCTTTATGGGTGCATTCAATTTCATGACACTTTCCACAGCTCGGGCGTCACTACGCTATAAAGAAATAGGGGTGCGCAAAGTAACGGGTGCCAAACGGAAAACACTTATTACACAGTTTCTCTCAGAAAGTTTAGTACAATCATTTATTTCTCTGGTACTTGCTTTAGCTCTGACGGAACTTATGCTGCCTCTGTTCAACCAAGCTATGGAAACTGCTATAACATTAAGAATGAATTGGGATATTATTTTCTATATTCTGTTTGGTATTATAGGCATAGGTTGTTTGGCTGGTGCTTATCCAGCATTTTATCTTTCATCAGTCAATCCGTTGCTTGCTTTCAAAGGCGGACGAAAGACCGGCAAGAAAGGAGGGCTTATCAAAGGATTGGTTTGCATCCAGTTTTTCATAGCTATAGTATTGATGTTGATGACTTTCATTGTACTGAAGCAACTTCACTTCATGGAGAATAAGGATTTGGGACTTGACAGAGAGAATATTGTCTCCATCCATACAAGCTTATGGTACGAAGTTGCTGATTTCAAACAAGACTTATTGAGGAATCCCGATATTAAGAGTGTTTCGATGGGTTCGCCTATTGAAAGTTTTGGAGAAGGAAATCTGGAAAAGAAAAACGGACAAGCGGCAATCAGGTGGACAGATATAGATGGAAAGACAGATTCGTTGCAAATGATGGAGATATGGGCGGATGGTGATTTTGTAAAAACTTTCGGATTACAATTATTGAAAGGGGAGTTGATGGATTCTTATTTTGAGAATTACTGGATGCAGAGTGATTCTGATAAGCCTGTTCAGCCAACGATTGTCATCAATGAAACAGCATGGAAAGCGATGAAAGTTGCTGACCCGATAGGTATGGAAGTCTATAAAGAATTTAGTGGATGGGCCGTGAAATCCCGTATTGTTGGTGTGGTGAAAGATTTTAATTTTCAGTCATTGCGTGAGAAAATGAAACCTGCTTATATATACTATAATCCGGAGTGTCTGGGCGATATGTATATTAAGATAGCCCCCGAGCGTAAACAGGAGACTTTGAAATATATTCAGCAGAAATTTGAAGAATGGGCGGTGCGTGATGATATTTTCGTCAAAGAATTCAATTATCAGTTTTTCTCCGATACTCTGAACAAGAATTATGCCAAAGAGCAGCAACAAAGCCGGATGCTGTTATTTTTCACCATCATTGCCATTGTTATTGCTATGATGGGGGTATTCGGGCTGGTTGCTCTTTCTACCGAGCAGCGGACTAAAGAGATAGGTGTCCGCAAAGTGAATGGGGCTCATTCCGACCGCATAGTACGGATGTTCTGTTTGGAATATCTTCGCTGGATAGGCATTGCTTTCGTGATGGCTTGCCCGTTAGGATATTTCTTAATGCATCGTTGGTTGAGTGAATTTGCTTATCAAACGCCCATTAGTTGGTGGCTATTCCTGTTGGCAGGGGCAATGATAGCGGGTATTACTTCATTTACTGTCTTTGGACAGACATGGCGGAAAGCATCACAAAATCCGGTAGAATCATTGAGGTATGAGTAAGATTCATTTCATACATAATGAAAAATAGATTTGGATATAATGATAACGAGATTTGATTATAATGAAAAAAATAAATTGAATATGATAAAGACTATTGGACTCAGTAAGATATTTCGTACGGAAAGCGTGCAGACCACTGCATTGAATGAAGTAAGTTTGGAAATCAATCAGGGAGAGTTTGTTGCCATTATGGGACCTTCCGGTTGTGGTAAGTCTACCTTGCTGAATATGATAGGTTTGCTTGATAGCCCCACTTCCGGTGAACTTTGGTTTCTGGATCAGGAAGTTTCCCACTACTCCGAGAATGACCGTACGGATTTGCGTAACGGAAATCTTGGTTTTGTATTCCAAAGTTTCAATCTGATAGATGAACTTACAGTCTTTGAAAACGTGGAACTTCCTTTGCTCTATGCCGGAGTGTCCACGCGTGAGCGTGTGAAACGTGTCAATGAGGCTTTGGAGCGTATGCAGATAGCTCACCGCACCGAGCATTATCCGCAACAACTTTCCGGTGGACAGCAACAGCGTGTGGCCATAGCGCGTGCCATTGTTACCAATCCACGTATTATCCTCGCTGATGAACCTACGGGAAATCTGGATTCTACGAACGGTAATGAAGTGATGAGCCTCCTGAAAGAACTGAATCGTGATGGGGCCACTGTTGTTATGGTTACCCACTCTGAAGAGAATGCCCGTGAAGCAGAAAGAATCATACGGATGATGGACGGATATATATTGACTGAAAGTAAAAATATTCGGGTAGTAGATGCTTAATATTAAAGTAAACAGGTTATTACGAAATAATCGTAATTTTGTTTGCCGATCTCGGAGAAATCATATAGTTTTGTACGTAGATATATAATTTTATAACTAAACAGCACGTATATGAAGAAAGAGATTGTAACGCTGTTCTTAATGGCAAGCGTTTGGGCAGCACAAGCTCAAGGGACTTTTACAATAGAAGGGCAAGTGAAGAATGTAGAAGACGGAACTTTAGTCACCTTGTTTCGTTTAGATGGAAATGTGGGCAACAGTATCGGCGTTGATACGATTCGTAACGGACATTTTCGTTTTCAGGCAGAAACATTGGGAAATGAAACTGAAATAGTGGACATAATGGGAAGAAGTGACAAGTTTCCTTCTATGAGCTTAAGACTTTGGGTTCGTTCGGGAGATAATATACAGATAAGCGGTGAAAACACACTGATACGGACTTGGGATGTGAAAAGCACTGTTCCGGAACAAGTGGCTAATCAGGCTTTTATAAACGACTCACGCGAATTGTGGAATGAATATCAGCGCAATGCTTTATTGCAGCGTGCATACCGCCGGAAGTATGCAGGAAGTGCGGTGGACGAAGAAAGACAGGCGATACGTGCACAAGCTGATAGTTTACGAAAGCTGGAAGATGAAATTACGATCCGTATTGATGCCAACACTATAAAACGTATGAAGCAGATTCCTGTTGACGATATTTGGCTGGAGCACTTGGAGAAGCTGGCAATGTCAGCAAAGTATACGGAAAATTATCCCTATAAAGAAGAAGTGATTGCTCTCTATGAAGGACTGACCGATGAAAAAAAACAGACCAATTTGGCAATGAATACATATACATATCTCTTTCCTCCCCAAGTAGTGGAAGTGGGTGATGAAATGGCAGATGCTGATTTGTATGATCTGGAAGGGAATGTACACCACTTGGCTGATTTCAAAGGTAAGTATATCATGTTGGATTTCTGGAGTCGTGGTTGCGGTCCGTGTCTTATGGCTCTACCCGAAATGAAGGAAGTGGCTGAGATGTACAAAGATCGCCTGACAATAGTAAGTCTGAGCATCGATACCAAGAAAGGTTGGGAAACTGCCTCTAAAACCCATGAAATGACTTGGCAGAATCTGAATGAATTGAAAGGAAGCAATGGATTATTTGCCAAATATGGAGTACGTGGAATACCCAATTATGTCCTTATTTCACCTGAAGGACGCATCGTAGAAAATGGTTCGGATATAGTGCACACAGCTTGAAACGAAAATTTCGCCGCCTGTTAAATGCAAACGAATATGTGATGAGCTTAGGGGAAGAGAATGGACATAAAGTGGTGAACTTCCCGAAGGTGAAAAAAAGCAATAACGATATTCCTGAAATTCGCCAGGTTATATTAACGGATACTGCCACGATTCTGCGGATTCGTGCCTATTATATACCGAAATACTGGATACAAATAATGAAGAATATCCAGTTAGTAGCGGATAATGGAACAGTGTGTCCTGTTCTTCGTTCGGAGGGTATTCCTTTAGGGGAAAAATTCTACATGCCGGAAAGTGGGGAAGCTGATTATACTCTTTATTTCGCTCCATTGCCGGCCGGAACACGTTCTTTCGATATGATCGAGCCGGAAGGTTCAAACTCGGATCGTATAGAAGGTATCGCTTTGACACTTGAATAAGACAGCAGAGGCTTTCTTATTCTAAAATCTTGCTATCTGCACTCTTTTTCGTACTTTTGTAACTTTCAAAAAGAAAGTTTTATTTAAAGAAGTTCTCTGTATGAAATCAGACATTGAAATAGCCCGCAGCATAGAGCTGAAGAAGATTAAGCAGGTAGCCGAGAATGTAGGTATTCCACGTGAAGAAGTAGAAAACTACGGACGGTATATTGCTAAAATCCCTACACATCTGATTGATGAAGAAAAAGTGAAGAAAAGTAACCTGATTTTGGTAACTGCTATTACCGCTACCAAAGCAGGTATTGGTAAAACTACAGTTTCTATCGGTCTGGCTTTGGGATTGAATAAAATTGGTAAAAAGGCGATTGTTGCTTTGCGTGAGCCTTCATTAGGACCTTGTTTCGGCATGAAGGGGGGGGCAGCAGGTGGCGGTTATGCCCAGGTGCTTCCTATGGAAAAGATAAATCTGCACTTTACAGGAGATTTTCATGCCATCACTTCGGCGCACAATATGATATCCGCATTGCTCGACAATTATCTTTATCAGCATCAGGCGGATGGATTCGGGCTGAAAGAGATTATCTGGCAGCGTGTATTGGATGTGAACGACCGTTCTTTGCGTAGTATTGTCACGGGTTTAGGTCCCAGTACGAACGGTATTACCGAAGAATCCGGCTTCGATATTACCCCTGCATCCGAAATTATGGCTATTCTTTGTTTGGCAAAGGACATAGACGACCTGAAACGACGGATTGAGAATATTATTCTTGGTTTCCGATTTGATGGTTGTCCATTCACAGTGAAGGAGTTAGGTATTGCTGGAGCTATTACTGTATTGTTGAAAGATGCCATTAATCCGAACTTAGTTCAAACTACCGAAGGATCGGCTGCTTTTGTTCATGGAGGTCCATTCGCCAATATTGCACATGGTTGTAACTCTATTCTGGCAACGAAAATGGCCATGACTTTCGGCGACTATGTTGTAACGGAAGCCGGCTTCGGTGCTGACCTCGGTGCGGAGAAATTTTATAATATCAAATGCCGTAAAAGTGGATTGCAACCAAAGTTGACTGTGATTGTTGCCACTGCACAAGGTTTGAAAATGCATGGAGGTGTCAGCCTCGATCGTATTAAAGAGTCCAATATGGAGGGATTGCAGCAAGGGTTCGGTAATCTTGATAAGCATATACGTAATCTGCGTTCGTTCGGTCAGACGGTGGTGGTTGCTTTCAATCGTTTTGCCAGTGATACGGATGAGGAAGTGGAAGCGATCCGTCATCACTGTGAGGAAAAATTAGGCGTTGGTTTTGCTGTCAATAATGCATTTGCAAAAGGTGGAGAAGGAGCCGTGGAACTTGCTAATCTGGTAGTGGATACTATTGAGAAAAAAACTTCCGAACCTTTGAATTTCAGTTATAGTGAGAATGATAGTGTAGAACAAAAGATAGAGAAGATAGCTTGTAATCTATATGGTGCCAGTGTGGTGACTTATAGCATTCATTCACGCAAAATCATTAAACTGATAGAGAAGATGGGCATTGGCCATTATCCAGTTTGTATAGCCAAAACTCAATATTCTTTCTCTGCCGATCCGAAGATATATGGTGCAGTGAATAATTTTGAATTCCACATCAAAGATATTGTAATCAATAACGGTGCGGAAATGATTGTTGCCATTGCAGGAGAAATTTTACGTATGCCGGGACTTCCCAAAGAACCGCAGGCTATGCATATTGATATTGTGGATGGAAATATAGAAGGGTTGAGCTAAATCAGCTATTAGACATAAAAAAGAAATCCGCAGCCTGATGAAGACTGCGGATTTTTTATAACTAAAAGCTTTTATATACGTTTTCTTAGTATGCAAACAGCGGATATTTTTCCATAGTCTTATTCACGCGTGCGCGAACTTCGGTAATAACCGCTTCATTTTCTACATTGGACAGAACCGTTTCAATCATTTCTGCAATTTCCAGCATCAGATCTTCTTTAGCACCACGAGTAGTGATGGCAGGAGTACCCAGACGGATACCGGAAGTTTGGAATGCAGAGCGGCTATCGAACGGAACCATATTCTTGTTTACAGTGATATCGGCAGATACCAATGCTTTTTCAGCAACTTTGCCTGTGAGATCAGGATATTTGCTACGTAGGTCGACCAGCATAGAGTGATTATCCGTACCACCTGAAACGATTGTAAAGCCACGGTCGATTAATGCTTGTGCCAGTACGGCTGCATTTTTCTTCACTTGAGCAGCATATTCTTTGAATTCAGGTTGCAGGATTTCACCGAATGCAACAGCCTTTGCTGCAATAACGTGTTCCAACGGACCACCTTGGATACCCGGGAATACGGCTGAGTCGATCAACTGAGACATCATCTTGATTTCACCTTTCGGTGTTGTTTTTCCCCAAGGATTAGGGAAGTCTTTGCCAATCAAGATGATACCACCGCGAGGACCACGCAAAGTCTTATGGGTAGTAGAAGTAACGATATGAGCATACTTCACAGGGTTATCCAGCAATCCGGCTGCAATCAGTCCGGCAGGGTGAGCCATATCGATCATCAGGATAGCACCTACTTTGTCTGCGATTTCGCGCATACGTTTGTAGTCCCATTCGCGGGAATATGCTGAACCGCCACCGATGATCATTTTAGGTTTTTCGCGCAAAGCAACTTCTTCCATCTGGTCATAGTCTACGCGACCGGTTTCCTTATTCAGATTATATTCACAGGGAGTATAGATAATACCGGAAGTATTTACTAAAGAGCCGTGTGAGAGGTGACCGCCGTGAGCCAGATTCAATCCCATGAATTTGTCACCCGGATTCAATACAGCGAGGAATACAGCTGCATTAGCCTGTGCGCCTGAGTGGGGTTGCACGTTAGCCCATTCTGCACCAAAGATTTCCTTTATGCGGTCGATAGCAATTTGTTCGCTCTGGTCTACTACTTCGCAACCTCCGTAGTAACGTTTGCCAGGATAACCTTCTGCATACTTGTTAGTGAGACAGGAGCCCATTGCCTCCATTACTTGGTCACTTACAAAATTCTCTGATGCAATCAGTTCAATACCTTTGAGCTGACGTTGATGTTCTTTTTCGATGATATCGAAAATTAAATCGTCTCTTTTCATTTTGCTTACTTAGATAAGTTTGATAAATCTGTGTTCTCTTATTAAGCGCACAAATTTACGGTAAAAAAATGAATAAACTGTCAGAAAAGACAGAAATTTACTTTCTAAAAGAATACTCCAAAGGAAAAGCTGAGCACATTGTCTCGTCGGTGGAAACGTATTTCGTCGGCAGGTGGATCACCTTCGACGACACCGTCATCATAAGTCACTTTGCGCGATATATTATGTAATCCTATATCATAACGGAAGTCGAAGAAAATGCGGGAAATGGTGACGGCCACTCCAAGGGTGAAGCTGAGGTTCAATGGCCGCAATCTTTCACTGATTCCCTGCTGGTCAAAATTCTCAAAAGTGACTTCGCTTTTTTTATTCCAGATATAACGGAACTTTGGACCGCCGAATACAGCCAGGCTATAAGGCCCCTCCTTGATAACATTATATCCATAGATCACAGGAATATCTACGCTGTGAATGGATGACGTAATAGATGCCATTTCCAAAGGGGCATCCTCTGCGGCAGGTTTTTCGAAAGTAATGTTGCAACGGTTGATATTGTAGGATATTTCCGGTTGCAGGAAGTGGCGTTCAAAGTTGATACGCATGAAGACAGAACCGAAATAACCTATCTTATAGTTATTCTGCACCTCGTCTATTGTGATACCGTTCAATGTAAGGTTGGATACAAGAAAAAGGGAAGAGGTGAAGCCACCTTTAATACCGAAGTTCACCGGACGGTCATGGTGATGTTTGCTCAGAGGTTCTTCAACCGCCGTGCCAGGCACAAGATGAGATTGCCCCCACATTGTAGCGGGGAAAAACAAAAGGCACAGGATAAATATTTTCAAAACTTTGTTCATCACTTATCACTAACCGTTAATCACTATCTTTTCTTCTCAACAGACCAGCCAAATTTACCGATCTTTTCACCTAATTCATAGTACCCTCCATGTACATAAACTAGTGGATTAGCTTCCGCCAGCTCCAGTTTTCCGGTTTCCGTATTCAGGTTCCGGTCGTCGGCACGTACGTTTACCACATCGGCAATAAACATATCATGCGAGCCGAGTGACATGATTTCCTTTACACGGCATTCTATACACAAGGGGGATTCTTCAATAAGGGGAGCTTTGACCACAGTACTTTTTCCCGGTGTCAGATGCATTTCTTCGAACTTATTGTAGTCTTTCCCGGAACGTACGCCACACCAATCCGTTGCACGCGCCATATCTTTGGTCGTGAGATTAATGACAAACTCCATATTCCGTTTTAGAATTTCGTAGGAGTAACGTTCTGGGCGTACTGAAATATAGCACATGGGCGGGTTCGTACAAATCGTTCCCGTCCATGCAATTGTTACTATGTTGTATTCTTCCGGAGTGCTTCCGCAACTTACCAATACGGCAGGAAGCGGGTAAATCATTGTTCCGGGCTTCCAGTCTTGTTTCATGACTAAAGAGTTACGAGCTTTTATATTATTTCAATTTCGTTCCTGTTTTGTTCTTTCTCGCAATAGTGACATCGGATCACGCAATTTTCCTTATCCACTACATGGAATAACGTCGCCATGGGTTCGTTGTTCGTGATACATTTGGGGTTGGCACACTTTACAATGCCGCGAAGTTCTTCAGGAAGGCTAACTTCACGTTTTTCCACCACTTCATAATCCCGGATAATATTCAGCTTCACATTAGGTGCTACCACGGCGATGCGATTAATTTCATCATCGCAGAAAAATTTATCCGCAATTTTAATAATGCCTTTAGTACCCAGCTTTCCGCTTTTGAGATTAAAGCCAATGGTGATATTGTTGTTCATGTGTTCCAGTCCCAGTAAAGAGACTACAGTGAACAGATTTTCAGAGGGGATATGGTCGATAACGGTACCGTTTTCTAATGCGGCAACCTGCAATTCTTGTTTTTTTTCGCTCATCTTTCAATTTACAATTTAGCAATTTACAAAGTACAATTTAGGCTTTCACCTCATCCAGTGTAATGCCTAATACATCGCAGAGGATAGCCTCACGAGCATACAGACCGTTTTGAGCTTGCTGGAAGTAGTAAGCTTTCGGATTATCGTCTACGTCATAAGCGATTTCATTGACGCGGGGCAGGGGATGCAGAATACATAGATTAGGACGGGTATGTTCCAGCATTTTGTTGCGCAGGATGTAGACGTTCTTCACCCGTTCGTACTCCATGAGGTCAGTGAAGCGTTCACGCTGCACACGAGTCATGTAGAGGATGTCGGCATCTGCTATGGTTTCTTCCGTAAAGTCCGTATGTTCCACGTACTTGATGCCATGATCGCGGCAGTAAATTTTGTATTCTTCGGGCATTCTCAATTCATCAGGAGCTATGAAGTGGAAAGTTGGGTTGAAGTGACGCATTGCCATCAGCAGTGAGTGTACGGTACGGCCATATTTGAGATCACCAACGAGGAAAATATTCAGGTTTTCCAGTGTACCCTGGGTTTTGTAGATGGAGTAGAGGTCGAGCATCGTTTGTGAAGGATGCTGGTTGGCTCCGTCTCCGGCATTGACGATAGGCACTGTGGTTACTTCGCTGGCATAGCGGGCTGCTCCTTCCAGATGATGCCGCATCACGATGATATCGGCGTAGTTGCTCACCATTTTGATGGTATCTTTCAGGGTTTCGCCTTTCGAAGAACTCGTTGCTTTTGGGTCACTAAACCCGATTACGCGGGCTCCTAAGCGGTTGGCTGCTGTTTCAAAACTGAGTCTTGTACGGGTGGACGGCTCGAAAAAGAGGGTTGCAACCACTTTCCCTTCCAGCAGCCTACGGTTGGGACGGGCTTCAAACTGCTTCGCCATTTCGATCATGTAGAGGATTTTTTCCTTGCTATGCTCGGCAATGGTGACTAAACTTCTGTTTTCCATATCGTTCGTTATTTTGTTTCTTTTCGAGAGTTCAAAGGTACGGAAAAGATGCGGAGTACGGAAGAAAGACGGGAGAAAATAATGAAAAAAAATATCTCATGAGACGAAAAAAACAATCCCATGGGATGAAACTGCTCATACGGTGAGATGGATGCCGGAATTTGTTTGGATCATTACCGGCATCAGCAGCAACTTTTCTTTTTCTTTTCTGCTGTTGTTATTATATAAAGAATATATAAGAAAGAAAAATGCACTATTTGTTTTGACTAAAGTATTGAATGATAGTGATTTATTCTTCATTTTTTTTACTTTTTTTCTAAGCGAAAACAGCATGGGAACGGTCGATTTCCAAATGAAAATGCCTCTAAAATGCTCAATTCTCCCCACTTTTTGGTCACCAAAATGCCATATTCTATCCCCTCAAACGCCACACTTTATCATCGGAAATGCCACACTTTGTGCTTGCTGAAGTGTGGCGTTTTACCCGTTAAAATGTAGTATTTCCGATGATAAAGTGTGGCGTTTTAAGAGTTTTCTATAGAATTTATAAGGGTGTTCCAATATAATTCCGTACCTTTGCCTTGTTATTTTTACAGGTAATCTATTTTATTGATTTAGTGAATTTACAGTAATAAACATGATAAAGAACATCATAAAAATCCTTTGGATATTCTTAGCCGTCATAGTATTGGCTTGCGTCACTGTTTTCTTCTCCATTGCTAAAGGTTGGATAGGCTATATGCCTCCTGTTGAAGATCTGGAAAACCCTAATTATAAGTTTGCTACACAAGTTTTCTCGGAAGACGGGAAGGTACTTGGTACTTATTCGTTTAGCAAAGAGAACCGTGTATATGTGGGCTATAATGATTTATCCCCCAATGTCATCAATGCATTGATTGCAACAGAAGATGTGCGTTTTGCCGAGCATTCCGGAATTGATGCAATTGCTCTGTTTCGCGCCATTGTGAAGCGTGGTTTATTATTCCAGAAGAATGCAGGTGGAGGTAGTACGATTACCCAACAATTATCGAAGCAGCTCTATTCGCCCAGCGCGGACAATGTAATGGAACGTTTGTTTCAGAAGCCCATTGAGTGGGTAATTGCAGTGAAATTGGAGCGTTACTATACCAAGGAAGAGATACTTACGATGTATCTTAATAAATTTGACTTTTTAAACAATGCAGTCGGTATCAAAACTGCAGCCAACACTTACTTTGGCTGTGAACCTAAAGATTTAAAAATAGAAGAAGCTGCCACTTTAGTTGGTATGTGTAAAAATCCGGCTCTTTATAATCCCGTTCGTTTCAACGAGCGTTCACGCGGACGCCGTAATGTGGTGCTCGATCAAATGCGTAAAGCAGGATATATCACTGCCGAAGAATGTGATTCACTGCAAGCACTTCCACTGACTTTGAAATATACCCGTGTTGACCATAAAGAAGGTATGGCAACCTATTTCCGCGAATATCTGCGTGGAGTATTAAATGCCAAGAAGCCTGTGAAGGGAGATTATCGAGGTTGGCAGATGCAGAAATTCTATGAGGATTCTCTTGACTGGGAAAATAATCCTTTGTTCGGCTGGTGTGAAAAGAATATGAAGAAAGATGGTTCAAAATATAACCTTTATACGGATGGTCTGAAAATCTATACGACTATTGACTCCCGTATGCAGCAATATGCAGAAGAGGCGGTAGAAGAACATTTGAAAGAACTGCAAGGCTATTTCTTCAAAGAAAAGAAAGGACGTAAAAAAGCGCCTTACAGCAACAGGATCACGCAGGAGCAGGTAGATGAAATCCTTGCCCGCACCATGAAACAGTCTGATCGTTATCGGACCATGAAGAAAGCCGGTGCATCGGATGCTCAAATTGAAAAGGCTTTCAATACACCTGAAGAAATGTCGGTATTCACCTGGAATGGTGAAAAGGATACGATCATGACGCCTATGGATTCTATCCGTTATTACAAACACTTCCTTCGTGCCGGTTTTATGTCAATGGATCCGCACAACGGACATGTAAAGGCGTATGTAGGCGGGCCTAATTATAATTACTTCCAATACGACATGGCAATGGTAGGACGTCGGCAGATTGGTTCTACTATGAAACCTTATGTATATTCACTGGCTATGGAGAATGGATTTTCTCCTTGTGATGAGATGCGGCATGTGGAGTTTCAGGGCTTCGATGAGAATGGTAAACCTTGGGCGCCTCGTAATGCAAATAATAAGCGTTACGGAGAGATGGTGACTTTGAAATGGGGACTGGCTAATTCGGACAACTGGATTACGGCGCGATTGATGAGTAAATTAAACCCGTATGAGTTAAAACGATTGTTACATAGTTTCGGTGTGCGCAATCGTGAGATTGTACCTTCTATTGCTCTTTGTCTTGGTCCTTGCGAAATCTCGGTAGGAGAGATGGTAAGTGCATATACGGCATTCCCCAATAAAGGAATTCGTGTGGCACCTATGTTTGTAACCCGTATAGAAGATAGTGATGGCAATGTACTGGCTACGTTCTCTCCGGAAATGGAAGAAGTTGTCAGCGTTTCCAGTGCTTATAAGATGTTGGTTATGCTGCGTGCGGTAATCAATGAGGGAACCGGTGGACGTGTTCGTCGCTTAGGCGTGAAAGCCGATATGGGTGGTAAAACTGGAACAACTAATTACAATGCAGATGGCTGGTTCATGGGCTTTACCCCTTCATTGGTATCCGGATGTTGGGTAGGCGGTGAAGAACGTGACATTCACTTCGATGGTATGACGCATGGGCAAGGTGCTTCTATGGCATTGCCTATCTGGTCAAAATACATGGTAAAAGTGCTTGGAGACAAAACACTGGGATATGATGAAAGTGAGACATTCCAACTCCCTGAGGGTTTTGATCCCTGTAAGGATAACGGAGACGTTGATCTGGAACCGGCATCGGAAATCGGTTTGGATGACTTCTTTGATTAAAATTCAAGTGTCGGTCTAAATTATTGATTTCGAAAGTGGTTTATACAATCAGCATCGGTAGTAACGAGCAACGGAAAAAGAATCTTTCGTTGGCGCGGAAGCGGTTGAAAGAACTGTTTCCCGGTATTCGTTTTTCTACGGAAGAAGAGACTAAACCGCTTTATTTCCGGCGTTCATCTTTATTTTCCAATCAGGTAGCACGTTTTATTTCCAATGATGATGCGGCGGAAATAACTTCTTGCCTGAAAGCTATTGAACGGGAAGCGGGACGGATACCTGAAGAGAAAAAACAAGAAATAGTCCGGTTGGATTTGGACTTATTATCATGTGATGATACGGTCTATAAACCCGACGATTTAAAAAGGGATTATATTTGCCGGGGATTGAAAGAGATAGAGTAATTTTAAATGGGTACGCGTATCTATTAAATCGTAAATATAAACATGTTGAAGTTTTTAGGAATCATTCCCGCCCGTTATGCATCCACGCGTTTTCCTGCAAAACCGTTGGCCATGCTGGGAGGTAAAACTGTAATACAGCGAGTATATGAACAAGTGGCAGGTATTCTGGACGATGCTTATGTGGCCACAGATGATGAACGGATCGAAGAAGCTGTAAAAGCTTTCGGAGGTAAAGTAGTGATGACTTCTGTGAATCATAAAAGTGGCACGGATCGTTGCTATGAAGCATATACTAAAATAGAGGGAGACTTTGATGTCATAGTCAACATTCAGGGTGACGAACCTTTTATTCAACCCTCCCAACTGGAAACTGTAAAAGCTTGCTTCGACGATATTGCGACCCAGATTGCTACACTGGTGAAACCTTTTACTCCTGAGAATGGATTTGAAGCTTTGGAGAATATCAATTCTCCGAAAGTAGTGCTGAATAAGAACATGAATGCACTCTATTTCAGCCGCTCCATTATTCCTTATCAGCGAAATGCGGAAAAACAGGATTGGCTGAAAAATCACACTTATTATAAGCATATAGGATTATACGCCTATCGTGCTGAAGTTTTAAAAGAGATTACTTCGTTGCCGCAATCTTCACTGGAACTGGCAGAATCGCTGGAACAACTTCGCTGGCTGGAGAATGGTTATACCATTAAAGCCGGTATTACCGAAGTAGAGACCATTGGCATTGATACTCCCCAGGATTTGGAAAAGGCTGAAGAATTCTTGAAAATATGTTAGACAGAACTATCCAGCCCCGTATTTGTGAGCCGGAACAACTGGCAGTGCCATCTCCCGAATGTCGGGTGATGAAAAATGGCATACCTTTATATATACTCAATGCCGGGGATAATGAAGTAGTCCGAATTGATCTGTTGATAGAAGGTGGACGCTGGCAACAGAGCCAACGTTTGCAGGCTTTGTTTACCAACCGGATGCTGCGCGAAGGTACCCGGCGTTATTCAGCCGCGGCCATTGCCGAAAAGTTGGATTACTATGGTGCCTGGTTGGAGCTTTCCAGCTCGTCCGAGTATGCTTATATCACTCTTTATTCTTTGAATAAATATCTGCCGGAAACTTTAGATGTTTTTGAATCTATCGTAAAAGAACCTCTTTTCCCTGAAAAAGAGTTGGGAGTGATTATCGACAGTAATATCCAGCAATTTCTTGTGAACTGCTCCAAGGTGGACTTTCTGGCCCATCGCACTTTGATAAATGCCGTATATGGCGATACGCATCCGTGCGGGCAATTAGTGCAGAAGGAAGATTATCATTTGATCAACCCTTCTGTCTTGCAATCGTTTTACGACCGATATTATCATTCCGGAAATTGCAGTATCTATCTTGCGGGAAAGGTCAGCGAAGACGCTATCCGTCGTATTGAAACTCTTTTTGGAAGTGAACCTTTCGGTAAAGATTTCCGGAAGCCGGAAAAACTGTCTTATGTTCCGGTAACTTCTTCTGAGAAACGTATTTTTACCGAGCGTGCCGATGCAATGCAAAGTGCTGTTCGCATGGGAATGCTTTCTTTGGATCGACGCCATCCTGACTATTTGAAAGTTCGCGTTCTGGTTACCTTGTTCGGAGGGTATTTCGGTAGCCGTTTGATGTCTAATATTCGTGAAGATAAAGGATATACGTATGGTATATCTGCCGGTATCATGCCTTATCCCGATAGTGGACTGTTGGTTGTCAATGCAGAGACTGCCAATGAATTTGTAGAGCCGCTTATCAAAGAAGTTTACCATGAAATAGACCGTCTGCAAAATGACCTCGTACCTGTCGAAGAACTTGCCATGGTGAGAAACTATATGTTGGGCGATATGTGTCGCAGCTATGAGTCTGCCTTCTCACTGGCGGATGCCTGGATCTTTATTCATACTTCCGGTCTCCCGGACTCTTATGTGAGGGATGCCGTAGAAGCTGTGAAGACAATTACTCCTGCCGAGATACGTGAACTTGCCTCACGCTATTTGTGCAAAGAGACATTAAAAGAAATCGTATCCGGCAAAAAAATGTCATAAAAGAAGTGGAATACCCCTTCCTTTTAGCAGATTAATTGTATCTTTGTGCAAATACTATATAGGACGTGTAACAAGTTGCTACGTTTACACGTCTTATTATTAAAATCGCTAATTTATAATTTTCAATGAAATATCTATATACTGCACTCATTCTGGTATTCATGTCCCAAGGCGGGGCGACGGCCCAGGAAAAGAAATTCGGTTTCTTCGACAAAGTAAAAACAACTTTCTCTTCTGAAATAAAGATAGGAACTCATACCTTCAAAGACGGTTCCGTATATACGGGTGAAATGAAAGGACGTAAACCCAACGGAAAAGGTAAGACGGTTTTCAAAAATGGCAATGTCTACGAGGGTGAATATGTGAAAGGAAAACGTGAAGGATATGGTACTTATACATTTCCTGACGGCGAAAAATACGAAGGACAATGGTTTCAAGATCAGCAACACGGTAAGGGTATCTACTATTTCATGAACAACAACCGTTATGACGGCATGTGGTTTCAGGATTATCAGCAAGGCAAAGGTACAATGTACTACTATACCGGTGATATTTACGAAGGAGACTGGGTGAATGATAAACGTGAAGGTCAAGGTACATACACTTGGAAAAACGGTTCCAAATATGAAGGTTCCTGGAAGAATGATAAGAAAGAGGGTAAAGGTACTTTTGTCTGGAATGACGGCTGTAAATACGAAGGTGACTGGAAGAACGATGTGCGTGATGGAAAAGGAACTTTCGAATATGCCAACGGAGATAAATATGTAGGCGACTGGAAAGATGATATGCAACATGGCAAAGGTATTTACTTCTTCCACACCGGCGACCGCTATGAAGGTGCGTATGTGCAGGGTGAACGTACCGGAGCCGGTATTTATTATCACGCTAACGGCAATAAATATGTAGGAAACTTCAAAGACGGCATGCAACACGGAAAAGGTGTGTTTACTTGGGCAAGTGGTGCGGTCTATGACGGCGACTGGAAAGATAACCAACGTGACGGCCGTGGAACATATAAATGGAATGTAGGTGATTCTTACGAAGGTGAATGGAAAAATAACCAGTTCAATGGTCAGGGAACCCTGATTATGACAGACGGAACTAAATATAAAGGTGGTTTTGTGAATGGTATGGAAGAAGGTAACGGTATACAGGAGGATAAAAACGGTAATCGTTACGAAGGCTTCTTCAAGCAAGGCAAAAAGCACGGTCCTTTTGTTGAAACGGATAAAAACGGGAAAGTAATAAAAAAGGGCACGTACAAAATGGGAAGACTGGAGTAGAGATTAAGATTTGAAACTTTAAATAAAAAATGAAGGCTGCGCAGTATATTGAATTGCGCAGCCTTTGTTTTTTATATCCAATTCTCTATTAGATAATATACTGCGAACTGATAGACTCATTATTCACCACTCTCTTAATGGTTTCTGCAAACATATCAGCAATACTGAGTTGTTTTACTTTCGCGCATTTCTTAGAGTAGGGGATACTATCGGTAAATACGATTTCAGTCAGACTGGATTCCTGTACACGGAAAGATGCCGGATCGGACATTACACAGTGGCTTGCAATAGCGCGTACTGATTTAGCACCAGCATCCAACATAATGTTAGCTGCTTTAGTGATAGTACCGGCTGTATCTACGATGTCATCTACCAATACTACGTTCTTATCGGTTACATCACCGATAATCTGCATGGATGCAACTTCGTTTGCTTTCTCACGTGATTTGTTGCACAATACCAGGGGAACTCCCAAATACTTTGAGAATGTGCTGGCACGTTTGGAACCACCCACATCCGGCGTGGCGATTACAAGATCTTTCAGTTTCAAGGACTCGATATAGGGTAGGAACACTGCCGAAGCATACAAGTGATCTACCGGAATGTTGAAGAAACCTTGGATTTGATCAGCATGGAGATCCATCGTAATCAAACGATCGATACCTGCTACTGAAAGTAAATCAGCTACTAACTTTGCGCCGATAGAAACGCGAGGTTTGTCTTTTCTGTCCTGTCGTGCCCAACCGAAATATGGAATGACTGCAACAACGCTTTTAGCAGACGCTCTTTTAGCTGCGTCGATCATCAGCAGAAGTTCCATTAAATTGTCGGAATTAGGGAAGGTGGATTGAACCAGGAATACATGTGCGCCACGAATTGACTCTTCATAGGAAACAGCAAACTCACCATCAGCAAAGTGGGTGATGTTCATCTTTCCCAGAGGGCAATCAAGGCTTGCGCAGATTTTCTCTGCAAGGTATCTCGAGTTAGTTCCGGAGAATACCATTACGGGTGCTTTTTCGCTCATTTTGTAATAGATGTTACCTATTTGTTTAATACGGCTGCAAAGTTATGAATTTCCCGCTACATTCTACAAGACTTATTGTAGAAAAATCTTTTTTCTTTCCCGGATTTATTTGTAGCTTTGCTAAGTGAAACGGTTTCCTCATATACGATTGGTGGGCTTACTGTGTTTTTGCATAGTAATGATTTCTTGTGTGGGTACTGCTCCCACCAAGGAAGTACATCTTATCGATTCGCTCAACCAAGTGGCTTATTCTTATCGTTATAAAGACCTGGACTCTTCTTGTCATGCTGCCACACAAGCTTATGGAAAAGTGAATCTGTATAGTCAGGGGAAAGCGGAAGCATCCAATAATCTGGGCTTTTGTGCTTTTATGCGCATGGATTTTGAGAAAGCGGAGAAATTTCATAAAGATGTGTATAGTCTGACAAAAAATGAACTGGAACAGCTGGTTGCCGATATCGGACTGATGAAAATCTATCAGCGGACAGCCATGAATAAAGAATTTTATGACTATCGGAACAGTGCCCTCCGCCGCATGAAACGTATAGATGAAGATAACAAGCTCTTCGTAGATAAGCACGAACGGTTGAGATTGAACTATGCATACTCCGAATTTTATATTGTTTCCGCTGTCTATTACTACTATCTGCAACAACGTCCGGAAGCGGTGGCTTCCATCAACGAAATCTATCCGCAAGAAGAACTTGCGGCAGACACGAACCAGTTATTGTATTATCATTATATAAAAGGATCAGCGGCGCTTTGTGAGGGCGAAACTGCAGACGAACGTCGTTTACGTGAATTCGACGAGCTGTATACAACGTGGAAATTGGCATCCCGTGGAGGATACTTGTATTTTGAAGGTAATGGAGTGCAGGGGCTTGCTAACCTGATGGCGTCTCCCGATAATTATGATTTCTTCCAAGGCAGGCGGTCTCATGCATTGAAACAGTTTGGTGTACCTGTGGATTCCCTGTTGCCTATGCATTTAGGACAATTGGCTTTGAAGAAATTCAAGCAATATAATGATGTGTATCAGATAGCCGGTGCCTATGTCTCTATTGGGAAATATCTGAATGCGCATGATAACTATGCCGAAGCATTGGACACTCTGACGCTTGCCTTAGAATGTGTGAACAGCCATCATCGCCGTTTTTATGATTGCCATGATAGCCTGGATTGGTTGAAAACCTATGATATGCGGGATACCATTTCTTCAGAAAAAGCATGGATAGAGCGTAAGTTACGAACCGTTCCAGAATGGATTTCACGTATTCGCGAACAACTGAGTGTTACGTATGCCGGACTGGAAATGAAGCAACACTCCGATTATAATCGCAATATTTATCTGGATATTCTGGAAGATACCCGTCAGGATAAGGAGTTAGAAAGCCGCTATCAGGCTTTGGAAAGTGAAGCCCGGCAACTCAATATTTTACTCTTCTTCGTGATTGTCGGTTTTATACTGGTGGTTATATTCTTTTGGATATTCAATAAGCGGTCTAAAGAACGTAATCATGTCCATTTGCACCGTTTGAGGCAGATGTTGGACATTTGTCAGAAAATAACTGCTTCTATTCCCACGGACGCGCAGACGGAAGAAGAGATTGTAGATGCCATTCTTTCTGCTGTGCAGACAGATATAGAGGAACTTTTCAGTGTAAAAGACATCCGGATAGAAGATGGGCAGTTGGTATTACCCAAACGTCTTACAAAGGATGAGAAGGCAATACTACATGTGATTGCTCCTTATATTACATGGGCGCTTGACAACGGTATGACTTCCATCTCGCTGGGTGACGAACGTCGCCGGTTGGAGAAAGAACGGTACGTGTACGAACAGCATATAGCCGGAAATAAACGTCAGAATCTTATAAAGAAAGCGTGTATGGCCATTGTGAATGGTATTCATCCGTATATAGACCGTATTATTAATGAAGTACATAAACTGACGGAAAAGGGTTTTATCCATGACGAACACATCAAAGCTGAAAAGTATCAATATATGGACGAATTGGTGACAACCATCAATGAATACAATGATATCCTTGCTTTATGGATTAAAATGAAACAGGGTAGCCTGAGCTTGAATATAGAAACATTCGGATTGAACGAGCTTTTCGATCTGATACGGAAAGGAGGCCGTGCCTTCGAAATGAAGCAGCAACAACTGGAAGTGACGCCAACGGATACCTGTGTGAAAGCTGACAAGGCATTGACGTTGTTCATGATAAACACGCTTGCAGAAAATGCCCGTAAATATACTCCAAAGGGAGGCAAGGTAAAAGTCTATGCAAATCCGACAGAAGAATATGTGGAAATCTCAGTAGAAGATACTGGTTATGGCCTTTCAGAAGAAGATGTGACGCGTATTGTCGGTGAGAAATTGTATAATTCGCAGGAAATAGGCGTACAGGATGCTGCCGACCGGGAAGAACTACTGAAAAACAAAGGGAGCGGCTTCGGCCTGATGAATTGTAAAGGTATCATTGAGAAATACCGGAAGACGAACGAAGTATTCAGAGTCTGTTTGTTCAATGTAGAAAGTACTTTAGGGAAGGGCAGTCGTTTTTATTTCCGTTTGCCTACAGGAGTGCGTAAAACTTTGATGGTATTTCTGTGCATATTCTTTTCTATAGGCATGAGTTCATGCAATAAAGCAGTAGAGGAAGCGGTGATGCAACCGGATGAAATCTATGCGCAAACGGCTCAGGATTCTTTGTCATTAGCTGCGGAAAATGAGTTTGAAGCTCTGTTGAATGAGGCGTCCGACTATGCCAATGATGCCTATTATAGTAATGTGGAAGGAAATTTTGAACAGGCTTTGGAATATGTAGATTCTGCCATGTCTTGCCTGAATGCGCATTATAAGAGGTATGCCCAGGAGCCGCAGCGCTATATGTCATTGAGAGGAGAAGGGGAGCCGGGTGAGTTATCCTGGTGGAATGATCTTTTCAATTCGGACTTTCATGTCATTCTGGATATCCGGAATGAGGCGGCTGTCGCTTTTCTTGCGTTGAAACAATGGGATGCATACAGTTATAATAATGCCGCTTATACGACTTTGTACAAATTGCTGGGTGAAGATCAGTCTTTGGAGGAATATTGCCGTCAGTTGGAACGTTCCACCAATAATAAGATGGTGGGGGTTATCCTGTTTATCGGACTTATAGCTATGTTGCTCTTGGGATATTACATCCTGTATATTCGCAAACGTCTTGTAAACCGTTGGAATCTGGAACAGGTTTTGGAAATCAATAGACAGATCTTTGCTGCCTCCCTGATACAAGTTCCCGAAACAGAAGAGGCATTGCAACGGGAAGAAGATACCCTGAAAGCTATTCCTCAACGTATCGTTGACGAAGGCTTTGATGCCGTAAATGAGTTGCTAAGTATTGATCGGTTGGGAATCGCCGTTTATAATGAAACGACACATCAACTGGAATATGCGTCAAATTCTATAGAAAAAGAGTTGTCCTCTACGGGAGATAATGGATCATCTGCGGCAGAAGATGAACTTTGGAAGGAAGTAGTTCAACGCTGTTTTGAACAGCATACTCAACTGTCCGCACCGGGATTTGAAGCTTTGCCTTTGGTGGTGGATGCTGCGGGTGATTCGCGCTGTGTGGGTGTGTTATATCTAGAACGGCAAGAGAATGTTGATCAAGAGACAGCTCATCTATTGCTGGAATTGATTGCGCGGTATATAGCGATTGTGGTCTTCAATGCAGTTGTGAAACTGGCAACAAAATACCGCGACATCGAAGCTGCGCATGAAGAAGCACACCGGGCGTCATGGGAGGACGGTATGTTGCATGTGCAGAATATGGTGCTTGATAATTGTCTTTCCACCATCAAGCACGAGACAATTTATTATCCGAATAAGATCAAGCAACTCATTGGTAAACTCCGTTCAGGTATTCTCTCTGAAACGGAAGAAAAAGAGACGGTTTCAGCTATCAGCGAATTGATAGAATATTATAAAGGTATATTTACCATCTTGAGTTCGTGCGCATCGCGACAGTTGGAAGAAGTTACGTTCCGTCGCGGGATAATTTCCGTACCGGAGTTGTTTGCTCTGGCAGAAAAGTATTTCCGTAAAGCAAATAAGGGAAAAGGGGTTGCTGTATCTTTCTCTACAAGAGCTATTGATGAAAGAGTGGTCGGAGATTTTATCCAACTCCGCTTCTTATTGGAGAATCTGATAGACGAAGCCTTGTCTGTTCCTCTGGATGGAGAAATACATTTGGCGGCAGCAGTAGACGGAGAATATATTCGTTTCCTTTTCACTGATATGCGAAGGACGAAAACCCGTGAGGAATTAAATCAACTTTTCTATCCAAACCTGGAACGTATGACGGCAACAGGAGAAAAAGGAGAGTTGCAAGGTACGGAGTATCTCGTCTGCAAGCAGATTATTCGTGACCATGACGAGTTTGCTGGAAAACGTGGCTGTCGCATCAATGCTGAACCGGCTGAGAATGGCGGATTTACAGTTTATTTTACGATACCGAGAAGAAAATAAAATTAAATAATATGGAAGACAAAAAATTCAAAGTAATTATTGTAGAAGACGTCAAGCTTGAACTGAAAGGAACGGAAGAAATCTTCCGCCATGAAATACCCAACGCGGAAGTTATCGGTACGGCCATGACCGAAAGTGAATTCTGGACATTGATAGAGGCCGGAGTTCCTGATTTGGTATTGCTGGATTTAGGGTTGGGTGGTTCTACTACTATTGGTGTGGATATCTGCCGGAATATCTTTAAGCGCTATCCGGGAGTACACGTACTCATATTTACCGGAGAAATTCTGAATGAAAAGCTTTGGGTGGATGTTCTGAATGCGGGTGCTGACGGTATTATTTTGAAAACAGGTGAGCTGCTTACGAAAACAGATGTACAGGCAGTAATGGATGGAAAGAAGCTGGTTTTTAATTATCCTATTCTGGAAAAAATTGTAGACCGTTTCAAGCAATCTGTTGCGAATGATGCTAAACGTCAGGAAGCGGTTATCAGTTATGATATTGATGAGTATGACGAACGTTTCCTACGCCATCTGGCATTGGGGTATACCAAAGATATGATTGCTAACCTGAAAGGCATGCCTTTTGGAGTTAAATCTCTGGAAAAGCGTCAGAATGATTTGGTAAACCGTCTGTTTCCACAAGGAGAGCGGGTAGGAGTGAATGCAACCCGTCTGGTTGTGCGTGCTTTGGAACTCCGTATTCTTGATATAGATAATCTGGAAGCAGATGATGAATAACAAATGGCGTCTACCGCATCCGGCAACAATGTTTCTCTTGTTGACGCTGGCTGTCATTGTCCTATCATGGATATTTGACATTTACGGCCTGAGCGTGTTTCAACCGCAAACAGGGGAGGAGATACGGGTACAAAGTTTGCTTAGTCCGGAAGGTGTTCGTTGGCTGTTGCGGCATGTGGTTACTAATTTCACGGGGTTTGCTCCGCTGGGCTTGGTAATTGTGGCTATGTTTGGTATCGGGGTGGCACAACATTCAGGTTTTATAGATGCTTGTATCCGCGGTGGGGCACGTCGTAAGCATAATCTATGGCGCATGGTGATACTGGTTATTTTCTTGGGATTGCTTTCCAATATAGTAGGTGATGCCGGATATATAATTCTTTTACCGATTGCAGCAACTTTATTCCATTCGGTCGGGCTGCATCCGGTTGCAGGTATTATTACGGCATACGTTTCTGTTTCGTGTGGGTATAGCGCTAACCTGATGCTGAGTACTTTGGATCCTATGCTTGCTGCCACTACCCAGGAAGCTGCGGACATGGCAAATGTATCACCTGGAAATACAGGGCCTTTATGCAATTACTATTTCTTGTTTGCATCTACTTTTTTGCTGGCTTTTATTATTTATCAGGTAACCCGCCGTAATCTTCTTCCGGCTTTGGGAGAATATGCCGGTCATATTCGTTTCAATGGTTATAAGCAATTATCCCGTAAAGAACGTCGTGCTATGATAGGTGCAGTATCTATCGGGGTGATTTATACAACCGTGATTCTTTGGGCTACTTTCTCTTCATGGGGTATTTTGCGTAGTGTGAATGGTGGTCTGATCCGTTCTCCTTTTATAGAGGGCATTCTGTTTCTGCTTTCTTTTGGTATCGGGCTTATGGGGATGGTTTATGGCTTTGCTTCCGGTCGTTATCGTACAGATGGAGATGTGATTGAGGGGCTTACTCAACCTATGAAATTGTTGGGTGTTTACTTTGTTATCACTTTCTTTGCTGCTCAGATGTTTGCGTGTTTCGAGTATTCTCATTTGGATAAATGTATAGCCATTATGGGAGCGGACATGCTTTCGTCCATCCATCTTGGGAGTTTATGGATACTCATTCTATTTATTCTCTTTACAGCACTTGTGAACCTTATTATGGTTTCTGCCACTGCCAAGTGGACTTTCATGTCCTTCATCTTTGTTCCGTTCTTTGCCAATATGGGGATTTCTCCGGATATGGTGCAATGCGCCTTTCGTATTGGTGACAGTGCCACCAATGCCATCACTCCTTTCATGTTCTACATGCCTCTTATCCTTACTTACATGCAGCAATATGATAAGCAAGCGACCTATGGTTCATTACTGAAATATACTTGGAGATACTCTCTCTATATATTATTAGCCTGGACTTTGTTATTTATTTTATGGTATGTAACTGGTTTACCATTAGGATTATAACATCTAATCGGATATAAAAGTATCTATTTACAAAATATTTTCTGCGTAAAATCTTTGCAAATTTCACAGAAAAGCGTACCTTTACACCGCAATTAAGGATGGTTCCGTAGCTCAGCTGGATAGAGCAACGCCCTTCTAAGGCGTGGGTCTTGCGTTCGAATCGCAACGGAATCACAGAAGAAAAGTCGCAAATCGCTAATAAATAAGCGTTTGCGACTTTTCTATTTCATTAATTAGGGTAATTCTGTAGAATACGGGGATTTTTCTGTATGATTTATTTTCATTCTGAATATAATCTATTTTGATTATGTGCACAATTTGTTTTTCTCATGCTGTTTGTCTCTAGATAGTTCCCCTTGAAATTTACGTAAAATAACATTTGTTACAGCTGTCCTAAAAACTACAAAAAAGTTAAAATGGTTTTGCTTCTATAGCTATGAACACTAATTTTGGAATATCAACTTTTAAAATTTAAAGCACATGAAAAAATTTTTGTTATCTATTGCGCTGTGTTGTGCAGCAACTAACTTTTTTGCGCAAACTACAGAACCTGGAAATCTAATTAACGAAGGAAAGGCAGCACTCGAAGCCAAAAATTACCAGGAAGCATTTACAAAATTCAGTACCTACCTGACACAGACAAACAATCAGGACTCTGTTATCGCTTACAACTGCGGCGTTTGCGCCGATAAAATCAAAAAACCGGAAGAAGCTCTCAAGTATTTTGATATTGCTATTCAAAAGAAATATAATCTGGGAAATGCATATGTAGGTAAAGCCGGTGCATTGAAGGATTTGAAAAAAGACAGTGAGTATCTTGCCACTCTGAAAGAGGGTATAGAAGCAGCTCCGGAAAACAAGACATTGAAAAGACTTCATGCTAATTATTATCTGAATGCCGGTATCAAAGCACAAAAGGCTAATAAACTGGATGATGCTGAGGAAGCTTTCAAACAAGTACTTGCTGACGATGAAAAGAATACCAATGCATTGTACAGCTTGGGTACACTTTCTTATAATAAGGCAGCTTTAGTTTTGAAGAATGCAGCACCATTGGCTAATTCAGATAAAGCTAAGTACGATGCACAGAAAGAAATCGCTGACAAGAACTTCCAGAATGCTAAAACGTATCTGGAACGTGCACTCCCCTTACTCTCGGCAGACAAACCTCGTGAAAAAAGTATGATAGATAATATTAAGAAACTATTACCGCAAATTGAAGCGCAATTGAAATAATCTATCGAAAAGAAGAATAAAAAAGCCGTGTTGGAATTTCCCGACACGGCTTTCTTATTTATAGTATGTTATTTATTTCGTTTTCTTCAATACTACTGCTGTACGGGCAGGAATATATAACTTCAACCATTCCTTCTTCTCTTTTTCATAAAGAGGATCAGCAATAGTGAAATGTTTTACAGTGTCATCAGTCAATCCATTACCGCCATAAGCAGGATTATCCGTATTCAATACTACTTCATATGTGCCCGGAGAAACCAGGAAGCCATAATCGGTAAATGACTGTTTGGGATTGAAATTGAACACAAAGACATAATCCTTACGCATATATGCCAATACCTGATCGCCGTCATTGTGCCAGATTTCCTGAACAGGTGTTGCCTGGAACGCTTTCACGCTCTTAATGATTTTGAGCATACCAGCATCAAAGTCAGCCATATAGTGGTAAGTAAGATTCTTGTTATCTACCAGATCCCACTGACGGCGGGCATACTTGCATGACCATCCATTACCTTCACGTGGAAAATCAATCCATTCGGGGTGACCGAATTCGTTGCCCATGAAGTTAAGATAACCACCATTGATAGTACTTGAAGTCAGTAAACGTATCATCTTGTGAAGAGCAATACCACGATTTACTGTGTAGTTTTCATCGCCTTTCTGCATATGCCAGTACATATCGGCATCTATCAGACGGAAGATAATCGTCTTATCACCCACTAATGCCTGGTCGTGACTTTCTGCATAAGATATGGTCTTTTCATCTTTACGACGATTGGTTACTTCCCAGAACATGCTGGACGGTTTCCAGTCTTCGTCTATTTTTTCTTTGATGGTCTTGATCCAATAATCGGGGATATTCATCGCCATACGGTAGTCGAAACCATAGCCGCCGTCTTCAACTTTAGCTGCAAGACCGGGCATTCCCGATACTTCTTCGGCGATCGTTATTGCTTTGGAATTTACTTCGTGGATAAGTTTGTTGGCAAGTGTCAGGTAGCAAATGGCATTGTCATCCTGATGGCCATTGAAATAGTCTCCATAATTACAGAAGGCTTCACCCAGTCCGTGACTATAATAGAGCATAGATGTTACACCATCGAACCGGAAGCCGTCGAATCCGTATTCCTCAAGCCAGTACTTACAGTTGGAGAGAAGAAAATGGATAACTTCATTCTTTCCATAGTCGAAACAAAGTGAGTCCCAAGCCGGATGTTCACGTCGTGCGCCGGGGTAGAAGTATTGATTCGGATCACCGGCAAAATTGCCCAAGCCTTCCACTTCATTCTTTACTGCATGAGAATGAACGATGTCCATAATCACTGCAATACCCAATCCGTGTGCGGTATCGATCAACTCCTTCAATTCTTCCGGAGTACCGAAACGGGAAGAAGCGGCAAAGAAACTGGATACATGGTAACCGAAACTACCGTAGTAGGGATGTTCCTGAATTGCCATGATTTGAATGCAATTGTATCCGGCTTTAGCTATGCGCGGAAGAGTTTTTTCACGGAACTCGTTGTAAGTTCCTACTTTATCTTCCTGTTGCGCCATACCGATGTGGCATTCGTAGATAAGCAAAGGATCCGTATTAGGTTTAAATGTACGCTTCTTTACTTTATATGGCTTTTCCGGTGACCAGACCTGCGCACTAAAAATCTTGGTTTGCTCGTCTTGTACCACCCGTGTTGCCCAGGCAGGAATACGTTCTCCGCAACCGCCTTCCCAATGTACAATGAGTTTGTATAAATCACCGTGTCTCATGGCATCTGCCGGAAGTTTGATTTCCCAAACACCATAATCCTTACGTTTCAGACTGTACTTCTTCAGTTCTTTCCATTCATTGAATGTGCCCACCATAAATATTTCTGTGGCGTTGGGTGCCCATTCACGGAAAATCCAGCCGTCAGCAGTACGGTGAAGTCCGAAATATAAATATCCCGAGGCAAAATCAGACAAAGTCTGTTTCCCTTTGTTCGTCAGTTCAGCCTCTTTGTCTAATACATGCTGATGACGGCCTTTGATGGCATCTTCGAAAGGTTCCAGCCAGGGGTCGTTTTTGATCAAATTCAATGTTTCCATAAAGGATGAGTTTTTGATTGATTGGATTATTATGCTTTCACTTTCACAATGACTTTCTTCACACCGTCAGGAGAAATGCCGGGAGCATGTCCGTCTTGAGGGAAGAATATAGCAAACATTCCAGGTTTTACAGTGATATAAGTTTCAGCCAGTCCTTCGAAGAAAGTAATATCTTTCTCTGCATTGTAGGGAGCATCAGCCGGTACGCAATCTTTTCCTGCGGTATAGCCCATTACTTCCGCACCGGAGAGAGGAATCTGGATATCTATAAATTCATTGTGTGTTTCCAGTTTGGCTTGTTCTTTAGCTTTAGGGGTAGTTTGAGCTACGTTTACAACCAGGTCTTTACCTTTCAGTTCGGTTTTGCCAACTTCCATTGCGTTCAAGTCATGCGATTGCAAGAATTCAATAGCTTGGGCGAACAAGGGGTTCAACGATGCATATTTTTCTAAATTTTCTAATCTATCTACTACCATAGCTTTAATGTTTTAAGTTAGTTATATTATTATCAAATTTTATTCAAAGTCGTCAATCGTGTAGTTCAGGAAATCAGCAAAAGGTTTCATTTGCTTGAAGATTTCCGCCGTACGATCTACGCAATCGGATGCCAGAAAGAAGCTGTCCGGTTGATTGCAGTAACAGGTATATTCCTTGCATTTCAGATATTGTACATATTCAAAATCCTTTGGAAACCCTTTGGGAGCTGTTTTCAGGAAATCTTCGCCTATTACCGGGAAGTATTGCTTGAAATCCGGATTTTCAACTATACCGCGAAATTCGTCTATGTTATCATACACTGCCTGTCGCACGGCTTTCAACGTCTTAGGAGGCAGGCAATAGCTACCACCTGCCAACAGACAGTTGCCCGGTTCAATGTGAACATAGTAACCGCAGTGGTCTGATTTCTTACCGCGGGCGTTGATGTATCCGCCCAAATGAGTTTTATACGGGGTCTTGTCCTGCGAAAAGCGCGTATCACGATAAATCCGGTAAGTACAGTCTTTGACTTGAACGCCACGAATACTTTCATCGAAAAGCGAGATACGGGTAATTATAGCCGATAACAAGTTCTCAAACTCCCCACGGGCTTCTTCATACAAGTCCTTATGAGCATTGAACCATTCGCGATTATTGTTAGCGGACACTTCTTTCAAGAATTGAAAAATAACAGGGATGTTCATATTGGTATTTTCCTTATTATCTGACAAAATTACGCATAATTTTCCTAACATGCTACAAAGAGGGACAAAAAAAGCATCGGCTCTGGTAAACCGATGCTCCTTACACATTTATCAATCAAACAGACGCTTCTGTTTTTGATGTACTTACTTATCACAAGCGGGTACAGTCTCCTTTAATTAATCTTATATCTAATACTATGAAAAACACAATTATATAACACACCTCCACAGAAAAAGTTCGAAGGGGTATGTGCGTTTTTATCATTTGTTTATATCTTTGTAGAAAAATTATACGAACGTATGGAATATAAGTATGATGAGGAAAGTGTGAATGCCCTGATGAAGTGGGCTGAGAACACACAGTTACCCAAAGAGTTACAGCTAAGTGAGGCCGAAAATATTATGAATCTTAAGCAATATGTGGTGGCAAATATAAATGATATCAAAGCACATTACCCGGATGAGTTTTACAATCCAGCCATTACGCGTCTGTACAGACTGAAGGAAAAACTGGAAGGAGAAAGAACCACGGAGTAGAACAGAACTCCGTGGTAGAAATCTTATTATAGCTTGATTTTCAACATCTTTCCACTGTATCCCTCTACTGAGATTTCCGTAGCCTTATAAGGCAGCAAACTAATACTTTCCGTCTTTCCGGTTAACAAATCTACTGCCGGATAAATATCCATCTGCGGTATTTGCAGGAAATCAAAGGCATGAGAAGGCACATTGATAGCTACATCTACTGAAATGTGGTCAAAGTTCACGATAATGAACAACAATTCTTTTCCAGCTTTGCGCAAGAATGTGTATTGCTTATGCTCATTGAAGCGCCAGCCATTTGTGTTGGCATACATCAGATCGAAGAATTCTCCTTCAGTGATTGCTTTTTCTTTGTTGCAAAGCGTCAGGATGCGTTGGTAGATACTATAGATGTGTTTTTGGTCTTCCGTCAGCATCTTGCCATCGAACTTCCCACCATTCCGCCAGCGACGAATGGTATCCACGCTCCAATAATCAAAAATAGTGGTACGCCCGTCTCTGCCACTGAAACCTTCACTATCCATGCCCAGTTCACCGAATTCCTGCCCGAAATAAATCATCATCGGATTGGTATTCATACAAGCTGAAACAATCAATCCCGGAATGGCTTTACGCGGATTTCCGGCGAAGAAATCAGAAGCAATGCGCTGTTCGTCATGGTTCTCCAGGAAATTCATCATCCGTTTCTCGATGCCACCCAGACTTTGCCAGGAACGGGTAATGGCCATAGCCGAATCATAGCCGCAAATCACATTGCGAAGCGTATCATAAAGCCCTACCTTATCATATAGATAATCAAATTTTCCGCGGAATAAGTAATTCTGATATTCTGCCGGATTATAAACCTCTGCAATGAATAACAAATCAGGATGCTTCTCTTTCACTTGTGGAATCACCCATTCCCAGAACTCAACCGGAACCATTTCCGCCATATCACAACGAAAACCGTCAATATTCTTGTCTGCCCAGAAAAGAAGGATATCTAGCATCTTTGTCCAGGTGTCCGGAGTGGGATTGAAGTGACAGGTTCCACCATTCTGATAGTCCACTCCATAATTCAGTTTTACGGTTTCGTACCAGTCGGTGATATTGGGATAAGCATCGAAACGATTGTTCCCCGTAGCCTTGGCAGGACATTCTTTATAAGGTTCCGCAGCCGATCCTTTCATATCAAACTGACCGTGCAATTCGGATTGAGGGATATAGTAAAAATTATTATATGGGCTGAAAGCGTAATTAGGATCATCATTTGCACCCAACTGTGAAGTTCCGTCAGGTTGTGCATCCGAATGATATTGGCGGGCAACATGATTCGGAACAAAATCAATAATGACTTTCAGACCGCTACGATGAGTACGTTGTACCAGATTTTCAAATTCCTTCATACGTTCCTGTACATCGTTTGCCAAGTCCGGATCCACGTCATAATAATCCTTGATGGCATAAGGAGAGCCTGCTTTTCCCTTAACAATAGCCGGATGATCGGGACGTATGTTGTAACGGCGATAATCCGTTTGCGTGGCATGTTCTATGATACCGGTATACCAAATATGGGTGGCTCCCAACTTCTTTATTTCATTGAGTGCCTTGGCTGTAAAGTCCGCCATTTTACCGCATCCGTTTTCCGTTATGTTCCCGTTATTGATGCAGTGATTATGATTGTTACCAAACAAGCGCGTAAACACTTGATAGATAATCATTTTTTCATCTTTCCCCATTCTATTTTTTATTTTATGATTTGATAATTACTTTCATCTTTCCAGATGGTTCCCTGATCCGCTTTCAACTGATCCAGAAGAGTGTTAGCGGCATTGTATCCCTGCATAAATATCTCTTCTGCTTTTTCCAGTTCGGTATTGCTGTATCCCTCCAGGTTATACGGTTCTATTAATAAGTCCGCTTTTTCCCGTTCAGGGAATGTATTGGCACGGAACATGAAGTGGTAGGAACGCATGGCAATACTTACAATATTCATCTTATATTTGTGCGCCAGTAGCGGACTAACATTTACTGCCACCACTTTGCTGCAAACACGCCGGATGGTAGATACAGGTAAGTTCATAAATACCCCACCATCTACATAATGCGTTCCTTCTATTTTTACAGGAGAGAAGAGGACAGGCATACAGCAGGAAGCTGCCACACGTTCGGCAATATTCCCTTTGTGGAAATGCACCACACGTCCGTGATCGAGGTCGGTTGCAGTGATGATGAGAGGTATTTGCAATTCTTCCATCGTCTTTGCTTTCAGATTGGTTTTCAGGAAATCAATAAATTCGCCTAACTCGAACAATCCCACTTTTGGTATGACTAATTTGGTCAGGTCCTGGAACTTATGCCCGGAGAAGTAATCCAGCACTTTATGCGGTTCGTTGCCGTCTGCATAAAACACGCCTGCCAAAGCCCCTGCGCTTACTCCCGAAAGGATATTAGGTTTGATGTCATGTTCCAACAATGACTGCATCACGCCCAGATGCGCGAAACCCTTGATAAAACCACCGCTCAAAGCATATCCTATAGGATATTTGTTCGTAAACCAATTATTTGATGTTGCCTCCATGTAAAAAAACTACCATATATTTGTTCGCCACGAAATTAGTGATTTTATTGTAGGTTGAAAGTAAAAAGGGAGAAAAATGTGCTAAGTATAGAGAAAAAGCAACGCCTGCCCCCAATTTATTCAATCGAAGACAGGCGTCAGTGGGAATCGGGAAAATATTTAATCAAAAGCCGAAATCATCCACCTGAATTTCTTCCTGATGATTATCGGTGAAGGGTTTAGCCTCTTGCTGTACGGCATTTCCTTCGATGTATACGGCGCGGAAGGGGCGGGCAGGGCAGACGTATTCACAACCGCCACAACCTACACAAATTTCCGTATCTATATGAGGAATTGTCAATCCGTCCTTGAAAGGAATCATCGACAGAGCTTGCGTAGGACAATGTTCCGAACAAGCCCCACAACTGGTTCCGTCACGGTAGACGATGCAGTTCTCTTCGATGAAGACAACTTTACCCATCTGTGTCAGGTGTTTCTGCTCTTTCGTCAATGGCAGGATAGCTCCATTCGGACAGACATCCCCGCATACGGTACAATCAAAATTACAGAAACCTTTTTCAAAGAAAACGGTCGGCTGCATCATTCCCCCTAAACCATACTCCATAAAAGCAGGCTTCAGTACATGAGAGGGGCATTTGCTGACACACAGGTGGCACGAGGTGCAATGTGCCTGAAAATGTTCCTGACTGATAGATCCCGGCGGTGTTATAGGCGTCTGACGTTTATCACTTTTCATTCCGGCTGCCGCAGCTGCTACGTTCTGGGCTTGTGCCATAACTTTAGGAGTTGCGGCGGCAGTTGTCAGCCCGGCAAGTAAAAAACGGCGTTTGGAAGCGTCAGTCACCTGTTTCTCTGTTTTGAGGGGAGTGGTATAACTAAGTGCATTCTGGCGACATTCACCCAGACAATCGAAACAATCTACGCAACGACTGTAGTCAATAGTCTGTTCCGGACTATTAATACATGAGGCTTTGCATTTAGTGGCACACAGTCCGCAATGATTGCATTTTTCTGTATCGATACGTACTTTAAACAGTGAGAAGCGACTCAGAAAGCCAAGCAACGTACCTACCGGGCATATTGTGTTACACCAGGTACGTCCGTATTTCCATGCCAGAAAGCCAATCACCAAGAACGTTAACAGTCCGATAATAAAGGACGAGATGCTCAGGAGAGAAACGTCCACCTGATAGAAAGTATAGTTATTGAAACTTGAAAATATGCTTTCCAGCAAATTGTTCCCTAACATATACACAGGTTTAAACACATTGGCCGTCATACGCCCGAAAGCGCTGTAAGGATCGAGCAGACCTAAAACGACCGTAAAGCCGAAAAGAAAAGCTATAGCCGTTACACCCAATACTCCCCAACGCAGTATATTCCTGGCAGGTGAGTAGCGGAAACGTTTCTTTTTCTTAGCCGTTTTCTTGGAGATCCAGGTCACTATGTCCTGAAAGATACCCATCGGACAAAGGGTGGAGCAATAGATACGACCCAATAACAAAGTGATCAGTACTGCCAAAATAATAAAACTGAGTGACATCAATGCCGGTACAAACTGTATATGCGCCAGTCTGTGGAAACTATTTGGCAATATTTCCGCAAAATCCAGAAAATAAAAAGTTATCAGCCCGAAGATGACAACGGACAGTATAATACGTGCTTTTCTCAACATAAATGTGTATACTTTATATAGCTTGAATTAAAGTCTAATACGCTTTACATTCAGCTTATCCAAATCCATCGTTCCAATCTTTAATGCCTGTCCGTTAGCGAGGTGCGCCACACTTTCAAGTGGCATTTCGCGAACCTGGTTAAAGAATTTGGTGGCGGCTGTATCTACGGCTACAATGTCCTGTGAAATAAATAATCCCTTGGTTAATACTACATCCGAAGCAGAACGTCCTCGCGGGCCATTCGTTTTCAAAACGCGATAGGCATCCACCACATTCAGCACTGCTTTTTTATCCATTGTGCAGATATCGGCAATACATTGCTGCAAGTCGTTGGAATGGAAGAAACCGCGATCCCAGACAATACCCATGTGATTCTTCATGGAAATCGTCAGATTGGCACCTCCATGGTTTTTCAGGATGGGTACATTGATCCATACATCACTATTCAGAATGGCTTCGTGTACCTTGGCACTTTTCATGCGTACACCTTTGGGCAATGAAACTGGTTTGTAATAGCTTTCCAGATGAGCCGGCATAACCTTGGCACCCGCAGCTTTGGCAGCTTCTTCAATGCCACTGTTCTTGTAGCACTTCTGCCAGTCATCGCAAGTATGATCAAAAACCGTAACCTCCTTGGCACCTGCGGCAAGACATTGCTTCACAATTTCCGCAACGAGCTTCGGATTCGTATTACCGGCCAGTTCGGGCACTTTATCCCAACCGATATTCGGTTTAACCACTACCTTTTGTCCCGGTTTTATAAACTGTTTCATGCCACCTATTTCTGTAATAGCACGCCTGAACATCGTTTCCGGTTCTCCACCCATCACAGCTACCAGATCCACCTTGCCACCGCCAGCATTTGTCAACTTTTGCGCCAGTATGTCCATTGCTTCGGAACGCTGCACGGTCATCACCGCACCCGTTACCGCCAGAGTTTTTAAGAAATCTCTTCTATCCATAGGCTCTTTTTGAATTATTAATTACTAATTATTAATTACTTATATGATCCACGGGAACTTAAAACACGTCTCGTCAAACAAGGCATAATCTGCCGTACCATTGACTGCGAATGTTTTTATCATACGTGCCTCTTTTAGTAATTCGCACGCCAGACGAATGGTAGAGCCTGTCTTAATACGGTCATCTACCAATAAGATGCTTTTATCTTTAAAATCAAAGTCAACCGGAGTAAGCAACTGGGGTGCATCGTACTTCGGATGTTGGTATTCATCCCGCAAATTGATACGTAGCAGATGCACTTCTTTTTGCAATCGCTGGTTGATGATACCTGCCGGAACGATACCGCCATTAGCAATAGCCACGATCATATCAAAATCATCGTGGAATTCAATTGTGCGGAAGCGTTCCAGCACTTCTTCCATTGTTTTTGCCATATTGATATGGGAGATAGTCTATTATTAAAGTTTGGAAATAGCTTTCAGCAGAGCGTAACCACCGAACCATTGGATCAGCATACCCGGAATGCCGATACGGAAATCTTGTACGGCCAGGAAGAAGTTACCACATATAGCCCATTCAAAAACAGTGCCTATCACCTGGTAAGCAAGAATCACACCAAGCAATGCAACTAAGGATATCTTTTTTGTATATCGTGCAGCAAATGCAGCGGCTCCTGCAAGCAAACCGGATTTAATGAGCAACACAGGCAATGCGGCGGCAGCGGGCATGCCAAACAATAAATGATTAATCACCGGAGAAAGTAAAGCCGTAAGCAGTCCTACACGGAAGCCGAATTTATAGGCGGCAATCAGTGTAAAGAAATAGATAGGCAGCAAAGTCGGTCCACCCATGGGAACCAAATGGCAAAGCTGCGGCAATGCTATATTTCCTGCAACAAATAGGAATACGAATAAATAGGTCTTTACGTTGCTGAACGACAAAGAGTAGAGTTTAGCAGATGTTTCCATTATTCAATAAATTAGATTTTAATTTGTTATTATTATGTTTCTTCAAAATACAAAAGTAGGAGATGAGCGTTCATTTTGTTTGAAGATTTGTCTCAATCCTTACAGGTTTTGTATCGGTATGTTTGTATTAAGACTCTTTTGGACGAAAAAGGTTTAAATCTTCACCAATTCATATTGCATATTGCCCAATCCGATCTTTCCCGCATGGCGCAATCCGGCCAGCCAGTCCGTATCCGGGTGCATCATGTGGAACTTGTCATGGCCGCACAAATCATCGTGCTCATGTCCGGCAGAAAGGCGGTTACCTGTGTGCAGTATAGGAGCTTGGATGACCATATCCGCGCATGCTTTATCCAGAGCCACCGGGTCTGTAGAAGCCAGAATACCGAGGTCGGGAACAATAGCAGCATCATTATGATTCCAACAGTCACATTCCGGAGATACATTCATTATAAAACTGATGTGGAAGTTGGGCTTATCTTTCACTACGGCCAGTGAATATTCGGCAATCTTATAGTTTAAGCGTTCGGACGTATCTTCATCGCCCATAATGGCGCCGTCATACTGGCACAAGGCGACACACTGTCCGCAACCTACGCATTTAGTGTAATCTATTTCTGCTTTGCGTCCTGCATTCAGGTGTACGGCATCGTGTGCACAGTGCTTCACGCAGATATTGCAGCCGATACAACTTCCCGTATCTATTTTGGGTTGAGAGGCCGAATGTAGTTCCAATTTTCCGGCTACGCTGGCACAGCCCATGCCTAAATTCTTTAAAGCTCCGCCAAAGCCGGCCTGTTCGTGCCCTTTAAAGTGATTCATGCTGATGATAATATCCGCATCGGCTATGGCAGTACCAATCTTGGGGGCGGTACAGTACTCACCGTTCAAGGGAATTTCCCGGCAATCCGTACCTTTTAATCCATCTCCGATGATGACCTGGCATTGGGCGGATATAGGATTATAACCGTTTTCCATTGCGCTTTGCAGGTGATCGACGGCATTGGCACGACGGCCTGAATATAGTGTGTTACAGTCCGTCAAGAAAGGTTTTGCACCATTGTTGCGCAATAGGTTTGCCATGCGAGCCGCGTAGTTCGGACGAAGATAAGCAAGGTTTCCCGGCTCACCGAAGTGAATCTTGATAGCGACAAAACTGTCTTTTAAGGGTAGCTGTTCAATACCTGCCCGCTTTACCAGGCGCTCCATCTTATCCAGAAGATTGGAAGTAGGAGAGGTACGCAGGTCTGTGTAGTAGACTTTTGATGTTTCCATATTACCTATTTATAGTTATAATATGTGCAAAAATAAGAGATATTATCCATATAAATAGGTATAGAAACAAAAAAAGTAGCGAAGTTCTTTCGCTACTTTAATTTGGCATTATCCTAACGGATCATCCTCTATACCACCGTCACCTCCCTGGCTACCGCCGCTACCGTTACCACCGGAACTGCTTCCATCCGTATAATCTGTATCAATGGGAATGGCGCGGGTTACGCTCATTTCTCCCAAAGTACGTTGGAAAATCTTCCCTGAAGTGAATACAATACGCTTACGTACTATATTGCTTGCCGTAACACCTTCTGCGGTATCCGCACTTTTGGCCTTAATGGTGGGGCGAAAGATGCCGAACTCTCCCAATTGAACGCTCTTTCCGTCATCAATATCCTCCGCCATCATATCAACCAGACCGCTGACTACCAAATCTACCACTTTTCGATGGACTCCGCAAAGTCGACTGACCTTTGCACACGTTTTACTAAAACTCATCTGTCCCGAACGTACAGATTTTGCTACATACTTCTCAGTCTTTGTGTCGTCAAAGCCAAACACTCTCTTGGTCACTACATACTCTAAAGCCATAATAATTAAAGTTTAATAGGTTGAAAAAATAAGGTTTACTGTTGTCATTTGTTTCAGATGACTTTGCAAAGGTACTATACGGCACAAGGGAGATTGTCCCCTTTCGGTACCTTTAAACAAATAATTCGGAGGAAAATATTAATATACATTTCTATCTAAATAAGAACCAATACTTTACCCCAAATACCGTGCGATTCTTTTTTTATCTTTTTATCGTAAAACCTATATATTCACCTTTTAGATTTATAAACTTTATAATAATTCATTATGCAAATAGATGCAAGCATAATCACTATTCCAACAATTTGCAGGGAACCTATTTGCTCTTTCAACACTATTCTTGCACAAATAATGGCAACGGGAAGCTCTACAGTCATTAGTATAGAACTGATACCGACACCAATCTTTGAAATGCCGGAGGCAAACAAGGCTGTCGGAACAGTCGTACCCACAACGGCAAGAAATATAGCCCAACAGAAGAATTTGTCATTTAGATAATCACTTGACAGAATTATTTCACTGTTTATTGAAAATAGACACAATGAAGATCCCATCATTATAACCATGCTTTTAGTTTGCCAACGAACACTCTTGCTAACCCGACTGTTGGCTATGATATACACGGTATAAGTGAGTGAAGAGCTTAATGCAAACAGGACGCCTTTCATCGAAAACTCCCATGCTTTTGCCCCAAGGATATTTCCAGCCATTATCGTTCCGACCAAGATAAATGAAACAGTAATCAATTCAGGTTTGGACGGTTTGCTTTTAAATATAAGCCATTCCAACAACAGGCTGAACCATGTGAACTGCATAAGGATGACGATAGCCAATGATGCCGAGATGTAACTTACGGATTCATAATAAAAGAAATTTGTTAGTCCGATAGCACTGCCTGTAAAAAGTAAGAATATAAAATTGCCGAAGGTCAACTTACCCTTGATATTCTTTCTTGTGGAAAAAGCATATATTGCAAGTAATAAGGCGGCGATAAAAGCCTGCCAAAAAGATATTTCAGCGGCATTGAAGCCTTTTGTGTACGATAGTTTCACAAAGGAAGACATCGTACCATACATGGTTCCACCGAGCAGAACCATGAAAATGTATTTCAGATTTTTCATTTCAAAGTTGTTTTTATATTAATAAAACCAAAAGATTTGGCTGAACAACCTTGAATAAGGAATAGGTATAATCCTTCTATTCCAATACCCTTGAAAGGTAGGAAAATGATATAAATGGAATCCGGTTGCTCAGCTTTTAGACTGCTACCGGGGGATTGTTTGTAGTAAACAGGTTATTGTAATACATCTGTAGTTCTCTTAAGAATATCTGCAAAGATAGGAAAAAACACGATAAATAGTACTACCTTTGTATGTTTAACAGTAAATACTAGTACTCACCAGATATTGAAGAATCAGATGAATAGCAATTATAAAGTTGGGGATTTAATTTATGATGCGAATATTTATGATGGAATGAATACCCATATAGATGATTTGCTATTTTACAAGCGATGGCTGCCTAAAAACAAGTCTGCCTGTATACTTGAACTTTGTTGCGGTACAGGCAGACTTACTATTCCGATAGCACAGGAAGGATATGATATCAGCGGGGTAGACTACACTGCTTCTATGCTTGAACAAGCGAAAGTAAAAGCTGCCGGAGCAGGATTAGAAATAGAATTTATTGAGGCTGACATCAGAATTCTCGATTTAAAGAAGAAATATGACCTTGTCTTTATTCCTTTCAATTCGATCCATCATTTATATCAAAATGAAGATTTGTTTAAAGCATTACGTGTGGTTAAAAATCATCTCAAAGCAGGAGGCATATTTTTGTTAGATTGTTTTAATCCCAATATCCAATACATTGTAGAACATGAAAAAGAGCCAATAGAAATTGCTGAATATACCACCAAAGATGGGAGAGAAGTATTGATAAAGCAGATGATGCGATACGAGAGCAAAACTCAGATAAATCGCATAGAATGGCACTATTTCATTAATGGTGAGTTTGATTCTGTTCAAAATTTGGATATGAGGCTATTCTTTCCTCAAGAGTTAGATTCATACCTGGAATGGAACGGTTTTGAAATTCTTCATAAGTTTGGCAGTTTTGAAGAAGAAGCATTTTGTGATTATTCGGAAAAACAGATTTTTGTTTGCCAATGAGCTATTAATGAATAATATGAAAGAACTATCTACAAGAAAGCATGAGAATCATAGATCATAAACCTGTTTTATTTGAAAAGTCCGCTCATAACATTTGGACCGACCCGTATATTCAGCAGCAGATATTAAAAGATCACCTTGATCCGCAATCTGATGGTGCCAGCCGAAAGCGGGAATCAGTTCTGAAGATAGTGGATTTCATACTCCAGCACACAAAGCCCCAAAGTCATTTGCTTGATTTAGGTTGCGGTCCGGGACTGTACACATCGCTTTTAGCAGATAAGGATTATATGGTGACGGGCATTGATTTTAATAAAGCTTCTATAGAATATGCCATTGGAAAACGGGAGGAAATCAACTATATTTTGGGTGACTACATCAATAATTATCCTATGGGTAAGTACGATGCAATCACCATGATCTATTGTGATATGGGAACCCATCCGGATAGTGATCGCGACCGATTGCTGGACAATATATATTTTTCGCTGACTGATGGAGGTATTCTCATTTTTGATGTTTTCTCGGAAGGGATTATTGATGACAGACAGGAAAGCCGGGATTGGAAATATGCCCCTTGCGGTGGGTTCTGGAATGAAAGTGAATATTTACTTCTAAGCCAAACATTCCATTATCCGGAGAACAAAGTTTTTGCATATCAATATAACCTGATACTTGAAGACACAGCCAAACATTTCATCATTTGGGAAAGGTATTATTCGGAGGAAGAAATAACAAGTATATTGAAAAAGGTAGGATTCCGCAAAATTACACTTTCAATATATAATGGTTTATTCTCCCAAGCGGAAATCGCTAACATTATCGTGAGACAAAGAAATTTCTTCAAAACGACTTGTGCAGCTGCCTTTTTGAGGACACTGGCTACTGATGCCCAAATAGATGTTCTTGGGATAACAATTCTTGTATAGACGAACCATGTTCCATCTTTTCTTGTCGATGGAATAATAGCTGGCAATGGTTTTTGTATCAGATGAAATCTTCAGGTAAACAGATGAAACATCTAATTTATCATGATTATTATCATCGGATGTTCCTTGTGTTCTTACTGTAACAATACGGTGGTTACCGTATTCATCCTGTTCAAATGCCAGTTTCTGCCAGAGTGAATCACAAGAATATACAAAAAGGTCAGCTGCATTATACAATCCCTCCGTTGTGAATTCCGGAGTAACCTTGGCTATTAACGTAAAAGGTTTCGTGTTCTCAACGGGGACAAGCAGAATAGGAAGCGTTGTATTTGACAGTTTTCCATTCGGGTCACTGAAGAAATCCAGTCCTTCGGCACAATGGAATTCCAATGCGCCATCATCAAGCAGTTTCACGCAATTTTCAGCTCCATTGATGGCATTAGTGAAAGTGATGTTTCCCGCACTGATTTTGCAATCTGTAACTTTGTTCATAACTGTTTCGTTCATTGTTTGTTGAGACTCATCTTGCTTAGCAGAATTGTTAGATTGGCAAGAAGCCAATATGATGCTTCCTGCAAGAATTACTTGACAAATAGTATTACTTTTCATTGCTTAATAGATTATGAATGATTAATTTTTTGCAAAAATAGTCTGTTTCGACCATTCACACAATGGTGAAAAATAACCAAATTCATAAAGGGACAATAAACTGGTTTGGGAAAGCATCACGAATTAGTGATATACAGCACATCGATATTCTGATTACACGAAAAGTCCGGTTAGTTGAGGAACAATTAGCTTATGGAGATGTTTTTAATCTTATACTATAGAATTAATTCTATGGGTATCCTGAAGTTTTTTAGCTCTAAGGAAAAGTATAATAGTATTATAACATTTTACAGCATTATGAATTTAGACGAAGTCCTCCATTATCGTCGCTCTGTGCGAGCGTATGACAGAACAAAACTGATAGATCCGGAACGAATAAAACATTGTCTGGAATTGGCAACATTAGCTCCCAACAGCTCGGATATGCAGTTGTGGGAGTTCTATCATATCACTCAGCCCGAATTACTGGCAAAGGTTTCAAGAGCTTGTCTCGATCAGAAAGCCACTTCTACAGCTTCACAAATAGTCGTTTTCGTGGTGCGGCGTGATTGGTACAGGAAACATGCGCGGTTTGTACTTGACTTCGAGCGGGAGAATATCCGGCGTTACAGTCCGAAAGAACGTCAGGCCAAACGCATCAAAAACCGGGAATTATACTATGGCAAATTGATGCCGTTTGTTTATGCCCGTTTCTTTGGAATTTTGGGATTATTCAGAAAACTACTGGTTAATATCATCAGCATTTTCCGCCCGATAATGCTCGAAGTCTCCGAAAATGATATGCGCGTGACTGCCCATAAATCTTGTGCACTCGCTGCTCAAACGTTTATGATTGCTATGGCAAACGAAGGGTATGACACTTGTCCTCTGGAAGGTTTAGATAGCCGTCGGCTAAAAAGGATACTGAAATTGCCTCATGGTGCTGAAATAAATATGGTTATCCCCTGTGGAATACGGGACGGAAATAAAGGAATTTGGGGAGAACGGTGCAGAGTACCATTTGATGAAGTTTATCGTAGAATTTAAAGTCGTTTTTTGATTATCAGTTCATGCTATATGTCAGGTATTGTAAAAATGTAAAGTTCGTTTATACTAAGTAAAATAGAATATATCATAGTCTCAAATATAGACAAATTATAGGCGTTTTTCTGCCTTGTTCAGCTTCCTGTTATTCGTTTTTTAAGAATAACGGGAACGTTTTTAAAGAATGTGCTCAACGTTTATTAAAAACGTAAAAAGCCTCTTTTAGGCCTAAATTTGATAAATATCAACAAAAAAGGCGGTGATTCTTATGAAGAACAACCGCCTTTTCTATTTATTATCTATTATTATTCCGGGAATGGATCACCCAGATTCTCTATTATCAGCCCGTATTGCTTGGGAGAGAGCCAACGATGATTATAAGGCTGATAGCCCGTTTCAACTAAAGCAGTCGCCAGATTTGTACACCTTTTAATGCTTCGTTGTAAAGATCTTACCGCATTTTTCGGAGTGGAACAACCGGGGAAATACATACCGGCCAATTCGGAGAAAGAAAGAATCAGTTTTGCCATTTGCTAAGGTTTTAGGTTTAATATTAAAATTCAGTTTTTTAAAGCTCTACAAAGATACTACATCAGAAAGGCGAAGTCAAGTATTTGGGTTGGTTTTTCCGACTTTTATTTTTTCTTTTTTTATTCTTCTCATTTTTCTGAGATAACATCTTGTATATTCGTTTTTTTTTATAAATTTGCCCAATTTACAACATAACAAAAAACAATATGCGACACTCTTGTATTTCCTTTCTCGGCATCTCTCTTTTTCTTCTCACGGCTTGTTCCGGAGAAAAAGGTTCACATGATCAGGTTTCTACAGTCAGTATTGATAAAGGCGTCGAACACTTTGATGCGGACTACACTTCGGCACAATATCAATCTCTTTTCAAAAATCCGAAAACGATTCGGTTGGAAACGAATGATAAATGCTTGTTGAGTGCTAATGCGTACCTGCTTAATGTGACTCCAAAGTACATAGTTATCGGAGATAAGACGAGTTTTTATTTCTTTAATGCCGAAAACGGTTCTTTTCTTTCTGTGATGGACAGGAAAGGAAATGGACCTGAAGAATATGCCGACATCTTTTCCCGCTTTTTTGATGAAGAAAAAGAGTTGATTTATGTTGCTACTCCTAATAAGACTAAATTATATAAGCCGGACGGGACTTTCGTCAGCGAATACCCCAAAGATAGTATATCCAACTTTATTGGTGTATCCAACGGATATTGGGGAACCTACAAAAGAGAATATCAGAAATCGCACTTAGTAGCCTTCTTTGATAAGGACTGGAACATGAAACAATCTTTCTTTCCTTTCGATGTTGAATCGGTGACGGGCTTTTCGGGTGGCTACATCGTGCCCAGATTCAGAGACGGAAACGACCAAGTGTGTATTGTGATTAATGATACGCTGTATGCCAGCAGAAAGGAAAAACTCATTCCCGCTGTGGCCATCAATCAGGGCAAACTAAAGATGCCGACAGATTTGAATGGCGATCTTGAACGTATGCTTACGGAAGGGAAGTATTGCATCAAAGCGGAAAATGCTTTATTGGTGAATGGCCTGTTGTTTTATGATTTCTTCTGGAATGAGAGCAGGCATTATACACTATGGGATACAAATAGCGGGGAATTGTTGACTCATTCGGAAAAAGGATATGTCATGCCTTATAATGAGAAAGCAATTGTAAATACTCCCGTTTCCCTTATCCGGAACAACAAGGCATATACATTGCTTTCTATTGATAAATTGGTTCAATATGGTTTAGCTAATGAGGAGGATGACTCAAATCCTACATTGCTCTGTGTGGATTTAGGAAACTGAAATATAGTGTCCAGCAAGTCCAACCAATGTTCCCAATATTACGGCATTGAATGCTATTATTGGCAAAGATTTCTTATCCGAATGTCCTACTTGAATAAGCATCGGGATAGTTAGTGCCAAGCCTACAACACCTCCTTCCAGCCACCAGGGAATATGAGGTATGTCTACATTGAGAATAATGATTGAAACAAAGAAGTAATGGAAAAACGCCGAAACGGTGGAGTAGCGGGGAAGTTTCTGCATAATCATAGGAATGATGTCTATGACTCCGGCAATCAATCCGATAATTGCCGAGAAAAATAATTTGTCCATGTCAGATATTATTTAGTTAGTGATGAAAAATCATCTGTTTTAAGCAGATTGAAAAGATATTCTTTGGCTTGCTGTTTAGAAGAGTGTCTGAGTAAGTTTGAATACAGAGCTGTCGCGGCATCAATGTTTTCCATGGCAGACTTCGATGTGGAGATTCTCTCCGGTACCAATGATGATGAGTAAGGCAGGGCAGGATCGATACGATGTTGGCTGAGGGCATAATTTACCCGGTTCATACAGTTACATTTCTTGCCTCCTGCGTGCTCGCAATATTCTGACAGGAAAGAACTCATTACTTTTCTGGAGCGTGACAGCCGTTGCCTGAAGTTGTCAGCCGACAATCCTGTAATCTCACTTCCCAGCCGGCTGTCTACATCAAACATGGTTCCCAGAATGAAGATTAACCTGTCAAATGGATTTAAGCATTGAAGCAAAACGTTGGTGCATGACAGTTTCAGCTCTTCCGAGAAAATCTTTTTCTCAGCCAGATTCGTTTGGTCAACTGAAGAGGCGACATATCTGTCTATATCACTCCCGAAGATTTCAAAAGACAAAGGATGATTTGCGAAGTCTTTATTCTTCTCATTGATTAAATGGTTTACGGCTATTTTATACACCCATGTCGAAAATAAACTTTTTCCTTTATAAGAAGAAAGGCTTGTGATGACCTTTATCAGAATGTCTTGCTTTGCGTCTTCGGCATCTTCAATCCGCCCGAGCATGCGCAATGACAAATTAAACACCGGGCCTTCAATATTTTCAATGATTGCTTCTAATGCCTCTTTAGAGCCATTTATCGCTTGGTCCACATGATAAATTTCTATTTCCATGATTTCTGTTTTATATATTTAGACATGGGCCGAAGAGGATTGTGACAGTCATTTGTGTTTTTAACATTAAAAAAATGCAGAGACTATTCTTTTTATCGGATAATCTCTGCAATACCACATACATGCTTTACACTCAGCGGAGTTTTATAGTGATTATAATAGAATGAATTTCTATTCTATAACATAGCTGTAATTTGCTTCTCCAGTGCTTGTTTGATGAAAGCATTGATAGAGATACCTGCACGCTGTGCCAGCATTGCGATATGGCTATGTATCTCAGGAGTCAGACGAACATTTAATGATCCTGAATAGCTTTTGTGCGGTTGTACCCCTTCTTCTTCACAATAAGCCAGATAATCATCGACTGCTCCATGAAATGCTTCTGTCAGTTCTTGAACACTCTGTCCTTCGAAATTAACCATTCCATTTATTCCTTCTATTTTACCGAAAAAAACGCTGTCTTCTTCACTGAAGTTGACAGACCCAATGAAACCTTTGTACCTTAATGTATTCATAATAATACTCCTTTCTTCATTTTATAAAACCTGCATCCATCAAATCATTTAATACTTGTTTCATTGCATACCCTTTGATAAGGTTGCCGGGATGAGGTTTGTGAATCATTATAGGGCGTTTGTCTCCATTCTTAAAGATAACTCTCGAACCGGAAGTTTTACCTTTATTCGATTTTTCATAACCAAATATCGACAACAAGCGTTCCATTTCTTCAAATGTAAAATTTGCTGGTAACGACTTGAAACGTTCGATAAGTTTTTCTTTTGTTCCCATTCATTTATAAGTTTCAGCAAATGTAACTACAAAATAGTTACAATCCAATAATAGGGGGTATAAAGTATGTCAAAAGGAGATACATCCGTAATATTGGTTATATATTCCGTAATTTATATACCTGCATACTGGGTAATACTCCGTAATTTTGTATCATTGCAATATGCTTCCCGAATCGAAGCGTTTGCTACGGAAAAGTAATCTATGTTTGAACTAAATAATATATCGTATGAAAAGACTTACATTCTTTATGGTAGCGATTATGGCGTTATGTTTGACCGCAATCGCACAGAAACAAAGTTCTAAGACATTGGTTGCCTATTTCTCGGCAACGGGAACAACAGAAAAAGCAGCCAAGGTCGTTGCTGAAGTCACAAGTGGTACTCTCTACGAAATACAGCCTGCGAAGAAGTACACCTCTGCTGATCTGGATTGGCACGACAAGTCCTCACGCAGCAGTGTGGAGATGGCGGATGCTAAATCACGTCCTGCCTTAAGCTCCAAAGCGGAAAACCTGGCGGACTATGATACTATTTATATTGGTTTTCCCATCTGGTGGAATTTAGCTCCGAGAATCATTAATACTTTTATAGAAAGTGGTGATTTTTCAGGTAAGACAGTGATTCTGTTTGCCACGTCGGGCGGAAGCAGTATCTCCAATTCCGAAAAGGAATTGCAGAAAACTTATTCCAATTTGAAGTGGCAGAAAGGCAAACTGCTGAACGGTGCAACCAAAGAAGACATTAAACAATGGACTCAAAAATAAATTAGTATGAGAAAGAATTACGGAGCAAAACCCTTTTCCTATCCGCAGCCGGTGTTTATCATCGCTGCTTATGATGAAAATGGACTCCCCAACGCTATGAATGCGGCTTGGGGTGGTATCAGTGAAATGAAAGAGATCAGTATTTGCATCAGCGAAGGACACAAGACCACTGCGAATATCCTGAAGCGCAAAGCATTTACAGTAAGTATGGCGGAAGTGGGGCAGGTTGTTGCATGCGATTATGTAGGTATCGTTTCCGGCAATAAGGTAACGGATAAATTCGCCCGTGCAGGCTTCCATGCCACCCGTTCGGAGTTCGTGGACGCTCCGTTGATTGACGAACTGTCCGTAGCGATGGAGTGCAAACTGAAAGATTATAATCCCGAAACCTGCATCTTGCGTGGAGAGATCGTAAATGTGAGTGTAGACGAGCGTGTACTTGATGAAAACGGGAAAGTAGATGCTTCCAAAGTAGCTCCTATCATCTTCGATCCGTTCAACAATGATTATCTGAAGGTGGGCGAAAAGGTGGGTAAGGCTTTTTCGGATGGTAAGGCATTGAAATGATTCTAAAATCAGGTCTTCCCCAAAAATATTCCTCAAAGTATGACTTAAATACTTTGAGGAGTACAGAGCAATGATATATTGTGATCGTTTCTGTCAAACGACTTCATTATCAATTTGTTTAATCACCCTGCAAGGATTTCCTACGGCTACGCAGTTGTCAGGAATAGAGCGAGTTACTATACTGCCGGCACCTATGACACTGTTTTTTCCAATTGTCACTCCTGGTAGGATTATCGCACCACCACCAATCCACGCTCCATCATTTATTCTTACGGGGAGTGCATAGGTTTTGCAAATACCTTCTCCTGCTTCCCAATCCGCTACGACTCTTTCTTGCAATTTGGTAGAGTGGGTGGCGGTGTATATCTGTACATTGGACGCTATCAACACATTGTCGCCTATCTCAATGATGTTATTGTCTACAAACGTACAGTTCATATTGATGATAACCTGATCACCGATGAAAATATGCTTCCCGTATTCACAATGGAAATCAATATCAATATGGACATGTTCTCCCATTTTGCCAAACAAATCATGAAAGATTCGCTTTCTCTGTTCCGTGTCGGCATAGTCCGTTTCATTTAGCCGCTTCAACAATCTTTTAGCATTCAGCGTCATATCTGCCAATACTTTGTCACCGCCGTTGAACGGTTCTCCGGCTAAGCACTTTTCCAATTCTGTTTTCATATATTGCAATCTACTAATTTTTAGAGCATTCCAATTACTATGGAGGTGAATTACTCGTCACATTATGTGACAAAGATAGGAAAAAGATGTTTCCCTCCATAGCTTTATCTTTTTTATTGAAATCCATAACTCTATATATGAATAGGGAAATCTCCCTAAATAATAGGGAAAAAGATAATATTATATGTTTTTCTCCACTTATATTTGTAGCAACATAAAAAGTAAAAAACAATATATGCAATGAAAACAATAAAACTGACATTAGCACTACTGGCATTTATGATTGGCATAAATAGCTGCGCCAGCATTATCGGATCGAGTAAAGACATCATGATGAGTGTCCAAAAAGGGATGACCCAAAAAGAAGTTTCTTCCATACTTGGAAAACCACAATATCGCCGTTTTGACCAAGAAACAGAGCAGTGGGAGTATGTGAAACTTGTTGCCGGTGGCAATTTATCTACTGTGACTACATCGATTGTCATAGATTTCGTAAACGGGCGTGTTGTAGGGATGAATTCTTTTAACACAGCTCCTCATCCGCCTGTTGCTGTATATCCTGCTATTGAAGTAGGTGATGGAACTGCTTCCTCCCGTCCGCACGTTAGTGGTGGAAGAGGGATGAATGAGAGGGATTTCCAGTCGCTTTACAACAAAGTGAAGAGCAAACCTTTCAAGGACGACCAACTGGAATTATTGGAAGCCGGAATCGGTAACAGAGGATTGAGTTGCAAACAGTGTGTGCGGATGATGTCGATATACCGGTTTGATGACGACAAACTGGAAGTTCTGAAAATTATAGCTCCGAATATCTCCGATCGGGAGAATTATGACGAGATAATCGATGCACTCGATTTCATCTCCAGTGAAGAAAAAGCAAGAAATATTTTGGGAATAAAAAAGTAAAATGATACCAGGATCTATAAGCGAACTCAAAAACTAAACTTCATATATTTCAACGGAAAGGCGGCAAATCCACGCGAGGAAATACCGCCTTTTACTTTGTATGAAGTTATACTGTCATTTATTCTTTTCGGCAGATACAACCCGCCAGATGGTCGTTAACGAATCCCGCAGCCTGCAAGTGGGCGTAGCAGATCGTAGATCCGAAGAACTTGAATCCTCGTTTTTTCATATCCTTGCTCATGGCATCGGATTCGGGAGATGATACCGGAATCTCACTCAAGGACTGAAAGGTATTGATGATCGGTCTTCTATCGGGAAAGAACGATAGTGTATATTCATAGAAACTACCGAACTCCTTTTGTATGGCGAGGAATAACCTTGCATTTGTGATGGTCGATTTGATTTTCAGACGGTTCTTTACGATGCCATCAAAGTGCATCAGCTGTTCGACATCTTCATCGGTCATTTGTGCTACCTGTCCGGCATCGAAACCACAGAAGGCTTTGCGATATCCCTCGCGCTTTTTGAGGATGGTTATCCAACTTAATCCGGCTTGGGCGCTCTCCAGCACAAGAAATTCGAACAGTGTCTTGTCGTCGGTTACTAAATTTCCCCACTCTTGATCATGGTATTTCACATACAGTTCGTCAGTTCCGCACCAACCACAGCGTCCGTTTACAAAATCTTGCATAATTATAGTACTTATAATGAATGTACAAATATACTTGATTCACAACGGCGTGCCAAATTTCAATAAGCTATTTTACGATGGAAATCATTTTCCACGTTTCCCGGGTTTTCTTATTTCAGATTCTCGTTGAAGAATGCCACCAATTTATCGAATGGTTTGCATTTACGCGGTTCATGTTGTACATTGTAGAGGCAACAGTAGCCTTGATGCGTGTGTCAATAGCAGCTGCATAAAGTGCCAGACCGCCCCATCCGCAAATGCCGATATATCATCTCATCTCCATCGGTCGGGGCATTTATTTTATAATCCATAAGAATACTTTTTAAGCGCTTTCTGCAAAAATAGCATAAAGCGGAGAATTATTCTTTTGAAATCTGTTTTTTCTTTCTGATTGCGTCTCATTTCGCAAGCCTTCTTCTTAACTGGTGTTTTATTCTCGCTTTTTATCTTTATCTTTGTCACTGAGCATACTCTGTATGCTGATCTGAATGTTCCGCAATATGGATAAGTTCATTCCTCTGAACTATATCTCGTTTATCAATTTTAATAAAGATGGTAAAGCAAAGGTGAAACTGAACGGCGAAACTTTTTTATAGATGCGAAAGGAAATCGGGTTGAATAAACATGAAAATAACTTCAATAAGCTTATGATCGATAAGGATGAAATTGTATTAAAGCCTTTACTTAACGAAGATATACCATTGTTTGACAGGTGCTTGAGTAAAGATTATATCTATAAGTGGCTGTGTCCAGATGGGGAAGAACAAAGAAAAGTCTGGATGGATGAAGTAAACAACAGAAATGGCAAGTATGAAACGGGAACTTATTTATTTATCTTTTTCAGAATATTCCGTATGGTAGTCTTAACGCCCGTGGAATAATATTCGGTATCTGCATTCTCTAATATGAGTTGTAGCTCTTTCAAAAGTTCCGGCTCAGACTTGCAAAGCTGGTAAGCCATTCTGATAGATAATGCCTGCACACCGATACTTTCTTGTGGGGCCAACATATGATCCAGGCAATAATTCAGCAAATCGACAGAGGCAGGACCAGATGTAGGTACATTATATAATATAGACAGCAACAACCGTTTGGAACCATCATGTTGGCAGACCAATAATCGCTGAATAATATCATCCAGCAATGGAACAAACCAGCCGGGATGCTTCTCACTTACTTTCTCACATACCCATATAGCCCGCCATGAAACGACAATTTTATCGTCGGAAATCAACCGATATATATCTTTAAGGTATTCCGGATGCAGGCATATTTCCTGCACCAGCTTATCTATTGATAGTTTGCAAAGAGGCATTGCAAGGGTGTTTCTGTATTCGTCGATTTTCTCCATCTATTCTGTTTATTTATAAGAAGAAACAAACTTAGCAAAAAACTGTGATATTTTTAATGATAACCATAGAAACCTTCGTTTTTGCTAATATCCGATCCGGAGAACTACGGGCATTCTTTATTTTAGGATAAAAAATGTGCAAAAACACATTTGTAGGGATTACGCCCCATAACGAATCCCCAAAAGCTCCGACAACACCTACAAAGGCGATTCATCTCTTGCGAACCCTACATTTGTACGTTTTTATATATCAATAATTGTATGTAATTTCGTACCATATTTAAGAACGATACAACTGCTGAACAGCTTTCCCCCACACTATGAAGCCCTTCTATCCTTCCTGAATGAAAACTAAAAAATAACCAACTCATTAAGCATGAAAAAAATAACATGGTTTAAACACCCAAACGACCTGTCGAACGACAAAAGGTTATCCGCACTCATCGACCACGAAGGAGGAAGAGGATTCGGAACGCATCTGTATGCTATCAATAGAACTACAACTCATCCACAAAAAATGGCACGGAAACTGCACTGGATTTGCCAGACAATTGGCAAGAAACTGATAGAGAACTACCAAACAACTGACAAAGAACTACCAAACAACTTGGAAACTCTTTGCAAAAACAAAGAGAAACAATATGATGATAACTACCTGAATACCAGTGATAAAAACAGAAAACCCGCCCTCGTGCGCGTAAGAGTAGAAAAGAGTAGAGAAGAGTAGAGAAGATAAGAGCAGAGTAGATGAGAGTAGAAAAAACGACTTCGTCGTTAAAAGAACGGCGACGAAGGAGAAGTACAAGCTACGCAAAATGCCATGCCCCTTTCCCGCTCCTGGGGGGAACTGATAGGCAGCCTAACAGAAGGCAGCGAATGGAAGGACAGAGTCTGCAACCCAAGCCCTCCCAATGCCACACCTGAGCGGGGCAAATGCCACACCTGAACAGGGTAAACGCCACACCTGAACAAGGTAAACGCCACACCTGAACAAGGTAAACGCCACACTTCACGGTCGTCCAAGTGTGGCATCGACACCCGCGAAGTGTGGCATTGCGGACGTTGAACCCCAGCATTGGAAAACATTCAACTGAAAAATAAACTTAAAAACAATTCAACTGAAAATGAGATACTTTCATCAATACGGAATCGATACCAAAGGCCGCAACAGCGATGGTAAGATCAAAAACATCTGCCCTCAGTGCTCTATGTTTTTTGTTTTACTGAATATAAAAAAAGACCGCTCTTGTGAAAAAGCAGTCCTTTATATGTTTTATAACAACGTATATCCTTCCGGATTATGCAATACCGTGAGCAGATACCTCCGGTGCAATCTTCTTGATCAGACCTTGCAGTACAGCACCTGGGCCACATTCTGTGAAGTCGGTAGCACCATCAGTAACCATATTCTTAACAGTCTGCGTCCAGCGTACAGAAGCTGTCAGCTGAGCAACGAGATTCTTCTTGATTTCTTCCGGATCAGTATGAGGCAATGCATCTACATTCTGATAAACCGGACATTTGGGAGCGTGGATTTCAGTAGCGTTGATGGCTGCTTCCAATTCAACTTTTGCAGGATTCATCAGCGGAGAGTGGAAAGCGCCGCCTACCTTCAAAGGCAAAGCACGTTTTGCTCCGGCAGCTTTCATCAGTTCGCATGCCTTGTTGATGCCTTCGATAGAACCGGAAATTACGATCTGTCCCGGACAGTTATAGTTGGCTGCAACGCAAACTTCACCTTCAGCGGTTACTTGCTCGCAGATTTCTTCTACTTTTTCATCGGAGAGGGCAATGATAGCCGCCATTGTAGAGGGCTGTATCTCGCAAGCTTTCTGCATAGCCATAGCACGGGCATAAACCAGCTTCAATCCATCTTCGAAACTCAATGCACCGGCAGCAACCAGAGCAGAGAATTCACCCAATGAGTGACCGGCAGTCATCTCAGGCTTAAAATCATCACCCATACAAAGTGCGGAGATAACGGAGTGAAGGAATACGGCAGGCTGAGTAACCTTCGTCTGACGCAGGTCTTCGTCCGTACCGTTGAACATAATATCCGTAATGCGATATCCCAGGATATCATTGGCTTTTTCAAACAATTCTTTTGCTAAAGCGGAGTTTTCATACAGGTCTTTTCCCATTCCTACGAATTGGGCACCTTGACCCGGAAATACAAATGCTTTCATACTGTTCTTGTTTTAGTGGTTAATTAAAAAAGTGGTGCAAAGGTATAGCTTTTTCTGATATTGACCGCACAAACGAAGGATTTTTGTGCAATAAGCTATTTTAACTCCCTCCCTTCTCCGAACAGAGGGAGTTGGGAAGTAGAGGGATAGATGAGAAAAAAATCTTTTTATGGCACTTCAACTAAAATACAATAAGAGGTACTTGTCTTTTTAATCTTCCGATATACTAAAATCCTTAAAAATAAAGCACTTCACTCTTATTGTACTTCCTACAATTACCTGATTCTTCCGTTTATCAATAATACATATTGTACTTTCAACGATAAGGATATGTTCTGATATTGTAAAATATACGATATGTATTATATTGAAAAATAGTGCTTTATAACATGATAAAAATTAAGTTTTTCACGCTTGCGTATTCAAAAAACCTGTTTATATTTGCAGCGCTTAAACATGGATATTATGCAAAACATGGAACATAAAACCCCATTAGCGAACAATCATATATCAGTAGACTGTGTAGTGATTGGCTTTGACGGAGAACAATTAAAAGTTCTGTTGATAAAACGTGTAGGTGAGGAGCAAGGTGAAATTTTCCACGATATGAAGCTTCCCGGAAGTCTGATCTATATGGATGAAGATTTGGACGAAGCTGCCCAGCGTGTGTTGAATGAACTAACGGGTTTGAAGAACGTCAATCTGATGCAATTCAAGGCATTCGGTTCTAAGAATAGGACAAAAGACCCGAAAGACATTCATTGGCTGGAACGCGCCATGCAATCAAGAGTGGAACGTATCGTTACGATTGCTTACCTGTCACTGGTGAAGATAGATCGGGCACTAAGTCGAAATCTGGCTGATTTCGAAGCATATTGGGTGGCATTGCAAGATATTAAGGCATTGGCTTTCGACCATAATCTGATTATTAAAGAAGCACTGGTGTATATCCGCCAGTATGTGGAGATTAATCCGTCAGCCTTGTTTGATCTGCTTCCCCGTAAGTTTACAGCATCACAACTGCGTACTTTATATGAATTGATATATGGCAAACCTATTGATGTACGGAACTTCCACAAGAAAATAGCGATGATGGAATACGTTGTTCCATTGGAGGAAAAACAACAGGGAGTTGCCCACCGTGCCGCACGCTATTATCGATTCGATAAGAAGATATATAATAAGGTAAGAAGATAAGTATTAATAAAATAATTCATAAATCAAAACTCATAATTAATACCATGTATTTATTAGGCTATGACATTGGAAGCTCGTCCGTAAAAGCGAGCCTGGTAAACGCCGAAACCGGCAAATGTGTATCTTCTGCTTTCTTCCCGAAGACAGAAGCGGCAATCATTGCAGTTAAACCGGGTTGGGCGGAACAAAATCCCGAAAGTTGGTGGGAAAATCTAAAGCTTGCCACACAGGCTGTCATGAATGAATCGGGTGCAAACGCAGGTGAAATCAAGGCAATCGGTATCTCTTATCAGATGCATGGATTGGTATGTGTGGACAAAGACCAGAATGTGTTGCGTCCTTCCATTATCTGGTGTGACTCGCGTGCTGTGCCTTACGGACAGAAAGCTTTCGAAACGCTGGGAGAAGGGAAATGTCTCTCACATCTGTTGAACTCTCCGGGTAACTTCACTGCCTCTAAACTGGCATGGATCAAGGAAAACGAACCGGCCATCTACGAACGGATTTATAAGATTATGCTGCCGGGTGATTACATCGCCATGAAGTTGAGCGGTGAAATCTGTACCACTGTTTCCGGACTTTCGGAAGGTATGTTCTGGGATTTCAAGAACAATCGTGTAGCCGACTTCCTAATGGATTATTATGGTTTCGATAACTCTCTGATTGCGGACATCAAACCCACATTCTCTGAACAAGGCCGTGTGAATGCTGCCGCAGCAAAAGAATTGGGATTAAAGGAAGGTACACCGATCACATATCGTGCAGGTGACCAACCGAATAACGCTCTTTCACTGAATGTATTCAATCCGGGAGAAATAGCTTCTACAGCAGGCACTTCTGGCGTTGTATATGGTGTGAACGGTGAAGTGAACTATGATCCGAAATCACGCGTAAATACATTCGCTCATGTAAATCATACGGACGAACAAACCCGTCTGGGTGTGCTGCTTTGCATCAATGGTACAGGTATTCTTAACTCTTGGGTGAAACGTACGATTGCTCCCGAAGGCATCTCTTACAATGAAATGAATGTACTGGCATCACAAGCTCCTATCGGTAGTGCAGGTATAAGTATTCTGCCCTTCGGTAACGGTGCGGAACGTATGCTCGAAAACAAAGAGATCAACTGCTCCATCCGTGGCTTGAACTTCAATCTGCATGGTAAACAACACATTGTGCGTGCAGCTCAGGAAGGCATTGTATTCTCATTCAAGTATGGTATAGATATTATGGAAGGTATGGGCATCCCTGTACAGAAAATCCATGCAGGCCATGCAAATATGTTCCTTAGCTCCATCTTCCGCGATACGTTGGCAGGTGTGACGGGAGCAACGATCGAACTATACGATACGGACGGTTCGGTAGGTGCAGCCAAGGGAGCGGGTATCGGTGCAGGTATCTATAAGGATAACAACGAGGCATTCGCAACGCTGGAAAAACTGGATGTTATCGAGCCTAATCAGGCTAAGCGCCAGGAATATGCAGATGCCTATGCACGCTGGAAACATCGTTTGGAAAAATCAATGGCAAAATAATGCCAACTTAATTCTCCTCTGAAAACGAGGAGAATTAAAGTAATACAGTTAACAATCAAAACATAATTAACCCTTTAAAATTCAATTAAAATTATGGCAACAAAAGAGTATTTTCCCGGAATAGGAAAGATTAAATTCGAAGGTAAAGAGAGTATGAACCCGATGGCATATCGTTACTACGATGCTGAGAAGGTAATCATGGGTAAGAAGATGAAAGATTGGTTGAAGTTTGCTATGGCTTGGTGGCACACTCTCTGCGCAGAAGGTGGTGACCAATTCGGTGGCGGAACGAAACAATTCCCTTGGAATGGTGACTCTGACGCTTTGCAAGCAGCTAAAAATAAATTGGATGCAGGTTTCGAATTCATGCAGAAGATGGGTATCGAATACTATTGCTTCCACGATGTAGACCTGATTTCTGAAGGTGCAAGCATCGAAGAATATGAAGCTAATCTGAAAGCTATCGTAGCTTATGCAAAAGAAAAACAGGCTGAAACTGGTATCAAGCTGTTGTGGGGTACTGCTAACGTATTCGGCCATGCACGTTATATGAACGGTGCTGCTACCAATCCTGATTTCGACGTTGTAGCACGCGCTGCTGTTCAGATCAAAAACGCTATTGACGCTACAATCGAACTGGGTGGTTCAAACTATGTATTCTGGGGCGGTCGCGAAGGTTATATGTCTTTGCTGAACACTGACCAGAAACGTGAAAAAGAACACCTTGCAAAGATGTTGACTATCGCTCGTGACTATGCACGTGCTCGTGGCTTTAAAGGTACTTTCCTGATTGAGCCGAAACCGATGGAACCGACAAAACATCAGTATGACGTAGATACTGAAACGGTTATCGGCTTCCTGAAAGCTCACGGTTTGGATAAGGATTTCAAAGTAAACATCGAGGTTAATCACGCAACTTTGGCTGGCCATACTTTCGAACACGAACTAGCTGTAGCTGTTGACAACGGCATGTTGGGTTCTATTGATGCTAACCGTGGTGACTACCAGAACGGTTGGGATACTGACCAATTCCCTATCGATAACTACGAACTAACTCAGGCTATGATGCAGATCATCCGCAACGGTGGTTTGGGCAATGGCGGTACTAACTTCGACGCTAAGACCCGTCGTAACTCTACCGACCTGGAAGATATCTTCATCGCTCACATTGCAGGTATGGATGCTATGGCACGTGCTCTGGAAAGTGCAGCTAAATTACTGGAAGAATCTCCTTATAAGAAAATGTTGGCTGACCGTTACGCATCATTCGACGGTGGCAAGGGTAAGGAATTCGAAGAAGGCAAATTGTCTTTGGAAGATGTTGTAGCTTATGCGAAAGCTAACGGCGAACCGAAACAAACCAGCGGTAAGCAAGAATTGTATGAAGCAATCGTAAATATGTATTGTTAATATAATAAAGGTGGTAGGGTGACAGAGTGATAAGTGATATCACTCTATCACCTTTATCACTCTACTACTTATCTCTTTATCACTTTTTACTCATTTATCAACCTAATCTTTTTTATCATGAATGATGCTAACAATGGTAGTAAACTCTACCTATATTCTATTACAACCGTTGCCATTCTGGGAGGCCTACTGTTCGGTTACGATACGGCGGTAATCTCGGGTGCGGAGAAGGGCTTGGAAGCTTTCTTCCTGATGGCTACGGATTTCCAATATGACAAGGTGATGCACGGTATCACTTCTTCCAGCGCACTTATCGGCTGTGTGATCGGTGGTGCTCTTTCCGGTTTCTTCGCTTCCCGCCTGGGACGACGCAATTCGTTGAGACTGGCATCCGTGCTGTTCTTCCTGTCTGCATTGGGTTCTTACTATCCTGAAGTTTTATTTTTCAACTACGGTGAGCCAAACATGGAATTGCTCATCGCATTCAATTTGTATCGCGTATTGGGCGGTATTGGTGTAGGTCTTGCCTCTGCCGTATGTCCGATGTATATCGCAGAAATTGCGCCTTCTAATATTCGTGGAACGTTGGTATCTTGTAACCAGTTTGCCATTATCTTCGGTATGTTGGTGGTTTATTTCGTTAACTTCCTGATTATGGGCGATCACACGAATCCTATTATTGATAAAAGCGCTGAAGGCATATTGTCAGTGAATGCCGCTTCGGATATGTGGAGCGTACAAACAGGCTGGCGTTATATGTTCGGTTCGGAAGCATTCCCGGCTGCATTATTCGGTTTCCTCCTTTTCTTTGTACCGAAGACTCCGCGTTATCTGGTGCTGGTACATCAGGACGAAAAGGCATACTCTATCCTGGAGAAGGTGAATGGTGCAAGCAAAGCAAAAGAAATTCTGGCAGAAATCAAGGCTACTTCCAAGGAAAAGACAGAGAAACTGTTCTCTTACGGTGTGGCAGTTATCGTTATCGGTATTTTGCTTTCCGTATTCCAGCAGGCCATTGGTATCAATGCCGTACTCTACTATGCTCCGCGTATTTTTGAAAATGCAGGTGCTGAAGGTGGTGGTATGATGCAGACTGTCATCATGGGTATTGTAAACATTGTATTTACTCTTGTAGCTATCTTTACTGTAGACCGTTTCGGACGCAAGCCGTTGCTGATTATCGGTTCTATCGGTATGGCAGTAGGTGCATTTGCAGTGGCAATGTGCGACAGCATGGGAATCAAGGGTATCGTTCCGGTTCTTTCCGTGATTGTATACGCAGCTTTCTTTATGATGTCATGGGGACCGATTTGCTGGGTATTGATTTCAGAAATCTTCCCGAATACCATCCGTGGCAAAGCCGTAGCTATTGCAGTAGCTTTCCAATGGATTTTCAACTATATCATATCCTCTACATTCCCGGCACTGTACGATTTCAGTCCGATGTTCGCATACAGCTTGTATGGCATCATCTGCGTTGCAGCCGCCTTCTTCGTTTGGCGTTGGGTACCCGAAACGAAGGGTAAGACTCTGGAAGATATGAGTAAACTTTGGAGAAGAAACAAGTAAAATTCTCTCTCCTTTAAGATCTTATGAATGTAAAAAGGTGCAACTGAAACTATCGGTTGCACCTTTTCTTTTTTGATAAATATAAGTTCCGAATCTTTAATTGAACACGTATCGCAGGCCAATTTGAAGCTTCCAACATTCACTGTAATTCAGGTTTCGGGTGAAGCTTTCGGTAGGATAGTTACCGTCACTGTCTTTGTACATAGAGAAAACAGGAGTATTTCTTTCACCCGTACCCTTATAGGTAAGGATGCGTCCACCGTTAGCGCCGGACATGTTCTTTGTTACGCCCCATTTGCTGTTCAGTAAGTTACCTATATTCAGGATATCCAGGCTGAGTTGCAGCGTATTCTTAGTTTTGCCAATCTTCACGAAGAAGTCGCGGCTCCAACGGAAATCAAAGCGGTGTATCCAAGGAGCACTTGCCGAATAAGCTTCGGCATATTCGCCTTTATGCTTCTTCAGATAAGGGTCTTGATTCACGAACTTCCAGAAAGCATCTGCATCTTCAGCACTCGTGAATTTGATTTCATCTTTCGTCTTCGGGATATAAATGAGGTCATTGGTCACACCGTCACCGTTCATGTCATTAGAGTACATAAAACTGTAGCTGCCGGATGAGTAACCACTGTAAAAGAGGCTGAAATTAGAAGTACTTCTTTTGTTTACGTGTACACGCCAGTTAATGGAAGCTATTACACGGTTGGGAGTAACGTAACGTGAACGCATCAATCCTGAATTATTCGGACCGTTGATGGAAGGCATGTTTGTCCACGCAGAGTTGGCATCTGAACCGGGCATCCCACTGATTTCCTTGGATTCGGTGTGCGTGTAGGCGGCCATGATATTCACATTTTTCGCAGGTTCGGCAAATACGGTGATATTGCCTGTCCAGCCCCATCCTTTGGATGTATTGGTCAAGACGTTTGCACTGTTGATATTGGTGTGTTCCAAATAGTTTTCAGGATAGATGTAGCGCTCGTCTGGACCGTTGAAGCGCTGCCACGTATCTTCCGGACTCTTTATATTATAGTTAAATTGACGTACGGCATTGATATCTTTGGAGAACATACCCTCTAATGTAACGGTAAGAGGGAAGGAGGCGGGTATCTGATAATCCAGGGCAAGGGAGGTCTTCCACACTTGCGGCATTTTGAAATCAGGATCGATACCTACGATACCGCTTGGCAACACACCTTCTTCGGGAGTGATGGTAGTGGGAAGTCCTAATGTAGAAATCATTTGGTTTACGTCTATTATCATGTTACCTTTCAGTAACTCCAGACGCGGATCACGGTTTATAACTTTACCGTCCTTATATCGTGTGGTGATACTTACCAGATTCTGGATCATTCCGGAATTGGTTGGCATATTGGTAAAGAATACCAAAGGAATACGTCCTGTGAAAAATCCCGAACCACCACGCACTTTCAGGGTTTTATCATTGAATACGTCCCAAGTAAAACCCAGACGTGGTGAGAATTGCAATTTACTGTCAGGCCATGCACCTGTATCGATGTGCATGCCGTTAAAATCCAAATCATAAATAGCCTGATTGCGCATTAATTCGTTCAGGAAACTCAGGTTGTCCATACGTATGCCCGCAGTCAGTTTGAAGTTATCGCGAATGTTCCATTCATCTTGCAGATAGACGCCCAACTGGCCGAAATTCACATCAGCAGAAGGCTTTGTATTTCCGTTGTAGCCATAAGCCAAGGCGAAAGATTCGGGAGCAGCTCCATTTTTGAAATCCTCGAAGCTGGAGTATCGGTAATATCCTGTTCCGTTGCGCATGTAAGAGTTACTCGCCTTCTGGTGTTCGTAACTGATACCGGCTGTTAATTTATGGGTACCCAGGTAATAGGTGAAGTTGTCTACGATGGTCGTCACCGTATTCTTCACTTTATTATTGTAAGTAAACAATTCATAGCCGGCCGTCATATATGGTTCCAGAATCTGGTTACCCTCATTGTTATATCCGTACATGATGTCAATGAAAGGGAACAAGCCGGAATTTGTACCGCGTTCATCCGTCATATCACTGTAAGTAAATAGCAGCTGATTGGATATGGCAGATGTAAAACGGCTATTTAATTCGGCAGTAACAGAGTTTACAATATTCTGCAAGGAATAGCAGGAATTAGCGTATGACATGGAATATTGGGAAACACGGTCATAAGCCAGGCGATATCCGGTATTTCCGGAACTTCCATTTGGAGCATTCCAAGTTTTGTTGTTTGTAAAGTTATAACGTACGCTCAATTTATTCCCTTTATCTATATTCCAGTCGATACGCCCCAATAGTTTCAGATTAGTGATATTGGCAGGAAAGTTAGTGAAAGAACCGGTGTCATAACCATATTTGTCTTTTAGTATCTGAGAGAATTCAACCATATCTGCTGCTGTGGCACGGGAGATGGTAGAGTTGTTAGGAGTTTCACCTTCTTGGGCAGCGCGCCATTTTACAACCTGCTGCGGACTCTTTTCATACTCTACATTTGCAAAGAAGAACAGCTTGTCTTTAATGATAGGACCACCCAATGTAGCACCGTAAACAGTCTTGGACTCTTCGGCACGCGCCCCGAAATCAGTATTGCCAATTTTGTTACCGCGCATCACTTCATTGTTGAAGTACATATAAGCGCTGCCTCTGTAAGCGTTTGTACCCGATTTCGTAATGGCATTAATGCCTGCACCGATAAAGTTTGCCTGACGCACATCGTATGGGGCAATCACAACCTGTACTTCATCAATGGCATCCAGTGAAATAGGATTTCCACCTCCGGGCAGATTAGAAGACAAGCCGAAGTTATTATTTAAGTTCGCGCCATCTACCGTGAACGTATTGGAACGTCCGTCGCGGCCTCCAAAATTGTTTCCTGACGCATACGGGGAAATGCGGGTAAAATCGCTGATACTACGGTTAATACTGGGCAATGTGGTGAGCTGCTCAGAAGAAACATTGGTAGTAGCTCCTGTCTTTTCAGCACTGAACTTTGACTTGCTGGCTGTAATGGTGATTTCTCCCAATAATTCCGAAGCTTCGTGCAGGGTTACATTCAAAGAATAAGTCTCACCCAGTTGCAGCTGGATGCCTGTATAGATTGCAGTCTGATAACCTACATATGATACCGTTACCTTGTAAGGACCACCGGAGCGCATGCCTTGCAGACTGAAACGTCCGTCTATATTGGTAACAGCACCGTAACTGGTTCCGGAAGGTTCGTGTACGGCTACAACCGTAGCACCGATGACAGCTTCTTCGTCAGCCACCACTTTACCACTCATTCCGGCAGTAGTTACCTGTGCCTTGAGCATTCCTGTAAGGGAAAGCAAAAGCACAAACAGGAATAACATCTTTTTAGCCATGATTTTTTTAATTTAAAAAGGAATAAACTGAAAGTTGTAGAAAACGATGCAAAAGTATAAAAAAAGCAAAATACTCTTATTCCTAAAGTGTTAAATCCTCATTTCTTTTTTTGCAGAGTCACTTTCTCACAAAAATGTTTATTCCGGGAGACAATGTATAAGTTTAAACCGTACCTTTGCAGCGGATTTAACTTTTGGTATAAAAAAGAGACATTATGGACTCATTGAAAATCAACAAAGTACAGTTGCGTAATTTACAGATAGAAGACTACGAGCAACTGGCGCAATCATTCACCCGTGTATATACGGATGGAAGCGATGTGTTTTGGACACACAAACAAATTGAAAAACTCATCCGAATTTTCCCCGAAGGACAGATTGTAACCGTGGTAGACGAAAAAATTGTCGGCTGCGCACTTTCCATTATTGTGAATTACGATGATGTGAAGAACGATCATACTTATGCACAGGTGACGGGTAAAGAAACCTTCAATACCCATAACCCTAAAGGCAATATATTATATGGTATTGAAGTCTTTATTCATCCCCAATACCGTGGGCTCCGGCTGGCACGTCGTATGTACGAATACCGCAAGGAGCTTTGTGAAACTCTGAACCTGAAAGCTATTATGTTCGGTGGACGTATTCCCAACTATTATAAATACTCAGATCAGCTTCGCCCGAAAGAGTATATAGATAAGGTAAAGCAGAAAGAAATTTTCGACCCTGTATTGACCTTTCAGCTTTCCAATGATTTCCACGTACGCAAGGTAATGCGCAATTACTTGCCGAATGACGAGGAATCCAGGCATTATGCTTGTCTGTTGCAATGGGATAACATTTACTATCAGGAACCCACAGAAGAATATATTGCACCGAAAACCACCGTGCGCGTAGGATTGGTGCAGTGGCAGATGCGTAGTTATCAGACACTGGATGACCTGTTTGAACAGGTAGAATTCTTTGTGGATGCCGTATCCGATTATAAGAGTGACTTCATTCTTTTCCCCGAATACTTCAATGCCCCACTGATGGCAAAATTCAATAATGAAGGGGAGTCACAGGCCATTCGCGGACTGGCGGCTTATACAGAGGAGATTAGAGAACGATTTGTAAAATTGGCTATCAGTTACAACATCAATATCATTACGGGTAGCATGCCGCTCATTAAAGAGGATGGACTTTTGTATAATGTAGGTTTCCTTTGTCGCCGCGATGGTAGTTTTGAGATGTATGAGAAGTTGCACGTCACACCCGATGAAATAAAAAGCTGGGGATTAAGTGGCGGAAAGGCTTTGCAGACATTCGATACGGACTGTGCTAAGATCGGCGTACTGATTTGCTATGATGTGGAATTTCCGGAATTATCCCGTATTATGGCAGACCAGGGTATGCAGATTTTATTCGTTCCTTTCCTGACGGATACGCAAAATGCTTACTCGCGTGTAAAGGTATGCGCCCATGCCCGTGCCATCGAAAATGAATGTTTCGTTGTCATTGCCGGTAGTGTAGGTAATCTTCCGCGTGTGCACAATATGGATATTCAGTATGCACAGTCAGGTGTATTTACCCCCTGCGACTTTGCATTCCCAACGGATGGCAAGCGTGCAGAAGCCACACCGAATACAGAAATGATACTGGTATCCGATGTGGATCTGGATTTATTGAATGAATTGCATACTTACGGCAGTGTACGCAATCTGAAAGACAGAAGAAGCGACTTGTATGAGGTAAGGATGAAGAAATAAAACAATCGGATTATTTATTCATTTTATTGAAACGTAGCCAGACAATATGTATTTCCGTATTATTGTACCAATAATAAATTCTACATAGAGGATGAGATAGAATAGACCTATATTTCTTGTCTTTTCCACGTTTTTCGAGCTGGCCAACAGTGGGCATTAATAAAATCTTGCACATCGCTTCATCTACATTCTTTGCAAAGGTGACAGCGAATTGTATTCCCAGATTTACAGCATACCAATATGCAGTCTTTTGAAATACGGCAAGTGCCCGCTTTGTCCAGATTACTTTAAGTTCAGCCATAAATTGAAAGCGGCTTTTACTTCTTCATCAGTAGCAATACCGCTGGCTTCTGACTGTTTTGATTCTTTTTCAAATTCCTCATCAGTATATTGGCAGGGTATAGGTTTGCCTATCAGAAAATTCTCTTTTTCAAGTTCTTCTGCAAATTCCCTGTCAAGATGTGTATATGCAAATTCTTTGGCACGTTGATAACGCTCCTCAAAGCTTTCCTCATCTTTATCGAGCATGCTGCTGATTTTAGACAATAGCACGGCATCGTCCATTTGTTCTATTCTGTCTTTTATGTGATTGCGCAAGGCATTCAGCATCGGACGGCTATAGTAAGTTGCAGCTGACTCTTTTACTTTTCCCATAACATAACGTTTTGTACAAAGTTACACTTTAATGCCACAGTAACAAAAGAAATAAATCTTTTTATTTCTACTTTATCTCGAATCTCACCAGCATCGAATAATTCAGTTTTATCGTACGGAAAGCATCGTAAGCTTCTGACTGTGATGAACTCACATTGCTCTGAGCTGCAAAATACCGGGGATAACCTGCACTTTCCTGCGGTTCGACAATGCGGATGACATCTCCCAGGCGTTTGCCTAATGCTTCCACCAAATATCCTGCTTTCTTTTGTGCAGCTTTCAGTGCCTCTATCTTACCTTGTTGCCGATAAACCTGCATATCTTTATTCTTCAGTTCTCCGATGCGCATGTAGCTGATGCCTTTCATATCGATAACCTTTAGAATCTCATCAATCTGACTAAAATCGGTCAACGTAATATCAAACCGTTTAGATACCAGGAATTCAAATCCGCGTTCACGCCAATAATCACCTACCTCTTGTGTACGGATGGCGTCTTCCGGAATCCCAATCTTTCGCAAGGCAGCTCTCAAATTTCTCTCTATTCCGATCAATGGCACTTTAGTCCGATAATTCTCCGGTTTGGACTTTCCGTCAAATTCCTCTTCCCAATATTCTTTAATCTCGATAAGATAATGAATCTCGTCGGGCACAAGAGTTATTTCCGAAGTTCCAGTAACTTCGATATACTTCGCATTATCAGCCTCCTGACTGAATGCAGTGCTATAAACCAATAGAAATACGGCAAATAATAAAAATCTAGTTTTCATAATAGTATGTTCTTTTGAGAATTATACTTGCAATGATACAAAAAAAAGAGGATATTGTGATAATCATCTACTCTCATTTCAAGAATTCATACAAGAAATGTGATATCCTGAGATAACGGCAGAGTCTTTTTAGTTCTTATTTTTAATTGCCCATTCTTTTTCGATAGCTTGGCGAATCATTTCCAGATTATCCCAATTCCTGCCACCGGAAGCGTGCCAACGATTATTAGTAGGATTACAACGGCTATTATAAGCCATGTGCGGATTTCCGAGCTTCATATCGGATTTTTTGATTTGCAAAGTTACGGATGTGACAGAGAAAGGACAAATTTCAATCAGGAAAAGATAATAACTGGAACTTGTTTTTACCTTGAACGAGGTAAACTGACGTTAATAAATAAACTACCAATGCTCTCTTGAAAAAACTCTTTCTTTTCTCCTACGCATTTCATAAATAAATGATTTCTTTTAGAGAAATGAATTAAGTCCATAAAATGCTCTGAAATCATGACAAGTAAAAAGTCTTATTAATAACCGCAAACAACGTTTTTAAAGAATAACCGAAACGTTTTTTAAGAACGTATCCAACGTTTATTAACAGTGTAGAAATGAGCTTTAAACCTCAAGTTGAATATATGTCAACAAAAAAGGTGGAAAATCCTTGTGAGGAAATACCACCTTATCTTCTTTTTTGCCTATTATTATTCCAAAAACGAAATGTCTGAAATAACTATAATCAATTTAATTTGTTATCGAATAAACCGCCCATCGGTATTTGGTAGACAGCCTGTCTTAGATGAAATATTTGTCAAATTAACGCACCATCCAAAAGTGCTCCAAAAAGAAAGAATAACTTTTGTCATTTCACCAAGGGTTTAGGTTTATAATAAAACTTAGCTTAAAACTTTTACAAAGATACAACATTGTAAAAGCAAAATCAAGTGTTTCGACCGACATTTTACCAGCTATCTTCCGATTTATCTTTCCCGATAAGTGCCATCACCTGTTTTTTATAAAGGTCCGCTGCTAAGGCAATATTCTTTTCCGCATCGGGTGTTCCCATACCATACACCACAAAAGGAGTCTGCCATATCATTCCTGCATGTACAGCACCACACTGATAAGGACGCAAAAGTTCATCCACCGTGAAGCGGTTTCTTCCTCCGCTTCGGTACGCATCAAATTCGGAACCGGTAGTGGTGGCTACCAGTAAAGGCTTACCAGCTACTGCCGGAGTTTTTGCCAAATAGGTAAATATCCCGTCCTGCCATTTCTTTAATAAAGACGGTGCCGACATCCAATAAAATGGGAATTGATATATCACTGCATTGGCATGAGATATAATCCGGCTCCATGCATCCATATTAAGGATATTCTCATCCGGCATCTCATATAAATTGAAAATAGCCACATCATCCATTTCCTTTATGGCATCAAACAGGGCTTTATTGGCTTGTGAGTTTTCCATGTTGGGGTGTGCCAGAAGCACCACAACCTTTTTTAGATCTTTGTCCATACTATTATTTTTGATGTTTTGGTGAATAATCAATTACGACAGGCAAAAATAGTTTTTTTCTATTCAATAATATCTTTTCTCTAACTTTTTTGTAACTTTGCACCCTTAAAATAAGGAGGGTCGCTTTAGCACGTCTCAAAGTACCCCCTTAATCGTTAAATTGTAAATAGTTAAATTGCAAATAAGATGGGTAAGAAGTTTGCCGAATATTCGCAGTTCGACCTCTCAAAGGTAAACGCGGAAGTGTTGAAGAAATGGGACGAGAACCAGGTTTTCGCCAAGAGTATGACAGAACGTGAAGGCTGTCCTTCTTTCGTTTTTTATGAAGGACCGCCCTCTGCCAACGGTATGCCGGGCATTCACCACGTAATGGCTCGCTCCATCAAAGATATTTTCTGCCGTTACAAAACCATGAAAGGTTTCCTGGTGAAACGTAAAGCCGGATGGGACACACACGGACTTCCTGTGGAACTGGGGGTGGAAAAAGCAATGGGTATCACCAAGGAAGATATCGGTAAAACGATCTCCGTAGCCGACTATAACGCTGCCTGCCGCAAAGATGTGATGAAATTCACCAAAGAATGGGAAGATCTGACTCACAAGATGGGGTATTGGGTAGACATGACCGATCCTTATATTACCTACGACAACCGCTACATCGAAACCTTGTGGTGGCTGTTAAAGCAACTCTATACGAAAGGGTATCTTTATAAAGGATATACCATACAGCCTTATTCTCCCGCTGCCGGAACAGGTCTGAGCTCACACGAATTGAACCAGCCCGGTTGTTATCGCGACGTGAAGGATGTGACCTGTGTGGCACAATTTAAGATGAAGAACCCGAAGCCGGAAATGGCAGAGTGGGGAACTCCGTACTTCTTAGCATGGACCACGACTCCCTGGACATTACCTTCAAATACCGCGCTTTGCGTAGGCCCGAAGATAGATTATGTAGCCGTACAAAGTTACAATGGATACACCGGAGAGAAAATCACCGTTGTACTTGCCAAAGCTTTGCTCTACACGCACTTCAATAAGAAAGCGGAAGACATCGCCCTGGAAGATTACAAACCGGGAGATAAGCTGATACCGTTCAAAATTGTAGGAGAATATAAAGGTCCGGAACTTGTAGGTATGGAATATGAGCAACTGATACCTTGGGTGAATCCGGGTGAAGGTGCATTCCGCGTAATCTCAGGTGACTATGTGACTACGGAAGACGGTACAGGTATCGTACATATCGCTCCGACATTCGGTGCCGACGATGCCCAGGTAGCGAAAGCCGCCGGTGTTCCGCCGTTGCAACTCATCAATAAGAAAGGTGAACTCCGCCCGATGGTGGACCTGACCGGTAAGTTCTATAAATTGGACGAACTGGATGAGAACTTCGTGAAAGAGCGCGTAAACGTAGACTTATATAAGGAATATGCAGGCCGTTTCGTGAAGAATGCTTACGACCCGAATCTGACAGATCAGGACGAGAGTCTAGACGTAAGTCTCTGCATGATGATGAAAGCCAATAACCAAGCGTTCAAGATAGAGAAGCATGTGCACAATTACCCGCACTGCTGGCGTACGGACAAACCGGTATTGTATTATCCGTTAGATAGCTGGTTCATCCGCTCTACCGCTTGCAAAGACCGTATGATAGATCTGAACAAGACGATCAACTGGAAACCGGAAAGCACCGGTACGGGACGTTTTGGCAAGTGGCTGGAAAATCTGAATGACTGGAATCTGAGTCGTTCACGTTACTGGGGTACTCCGCTGCCTATTTGGCGCACGGAAGACAACAGCGAGGAAATCTGCATCGGTTCGGTTGAAGAGCTTTATAATGAAATAGAGAAATCCGTAGCTGCCGGATTCATGAAGTCCAATCCTTATAAGGATAAAGGTTTCGTACCCGGTGAGTACAATGGAGAAAATTATGATAAGATAGACTTGCACCGTCCGTATGTGGATGATATCATCCTCGTATCCAAAGACGGCAAGCCCATGAAGCGTGAAGCGGACCTGATAGACGTATGGTTCGATTCCGGTGCCATGCCGTATGCACAAATCCACTATCCGTTCGAGAACAAAGAATTGCTGGATAGCCATCAGGTTTACCCCGCCGACTTTATCGCCGAAGGTGTGGATCAGACTCGCGGTTGGTTCTTTACGCTCCATGCAATCGCTTCAATGGTATTCGATACTATCTCCTACAAGGCTGTTATCTCTAACGGATTGGTACTTGACAAGAATGGTAACAAGATGTCCAAGCGTCTGGGCAATGGTGTAGATCCTTTCTCAACTATCGAGAAATACGGGTCCGACCCCTTGCGCTGGTACATGATCACCAATTCTTCTCCGTGGGATAACCTGAAATTCGACGTAGACGGCATCGAAGAAGTTCGTCGTAAATTCTTCGGTACATTATATAATACGTATTCTTTCTTCTCACTCTACGCCAATGTAGACGGATTCGAATACAAGGAAGCTGACGTGCCGATGGCTGAACGCCCTGAAATCGACCGTTGGATACTCTCTGTACTGAATACACTGGTGAAAGAAGTGGATACTTGCTATAGCGAATACGAGCCGACAAAGGCCGGACGTCTGATATCCGACTTCGTAAATGACAACCTCTCCAACTGGTATGTTCGTCTGAACCGTAAACGTTTCTGGGGTGGTGAATTTACGCAGGATAAGTTATCTGCTTACCAGACTCTGTACACTTGTCTGGAAACCGTTGCCAAATTGATGTCGCCCATCGCTCCGTTCTATGCCGACAAGCTCTATATGGACTTGGTTACTGCAACGGGACGCGACAACGTGGTATCCGTACACTTGGCTAAATTCCCCGAATATAAGGAGGAAATGATAGACAAGGAACTGGAAGTCCGCATGCAAATGGCACAAGACGTAACTTCTATGGTATTGGCTTTGCGCCGCAAGGTGAATATCAAAGTACGCCAGCCGCTACAATGTATCATGATACCGGTAGTAGACGAGGAACAACGTGCCCACATCGAAGCTGTAAAGGCACTTATCATGAGCGAAGTGAACGTGAAGGATATCAAGTTCGTAGATGGTGCCGCCGGTGTGCTGGTGAAGAAAGTGAAATGTGACTTCAAGAAGATGGGACCGAAATTTGGCAAACAGATGAAAGCCGTAGCTGCTGCTGTAGCAGAAATGTCACAGGAAGCTATCGCTGAACTGGAAAAGAATGGTTCTTATACTTTGCAACTGGATGGTACGGATGTGCTTGTGGAAGCTACTGACGTAGAAATCTTCAGCGAAGACATTCCGGGATGGCTGGTTGCCAACGAAGGAAAGCTGACTGTTGCCTTGGATGTAACCGTAACAGAAGAGCTTCGCCGCGAAGGTATTGCCCGTGAACTGGTTAACCGTATTCAAAATATTCGCAAATCAAGCGGTTTGGAGATAACAGACAAAATAAAGATTACATTATCAAAAAATCAGCAAACAGATGATGCGGTAAACGAATATAAAGACTATATTTGTAACCAGGTTTTAGGAACCTCACTGACGCTGACCGATGAGGTGGAAAACGGCACGGAACTTAACTTTGACGATTTCTCCCTGTACGTAAGCGTTGTAAAAGAATAATAATACTAACGATTTAACACGTAAAGTTATGGCAGAAAAAACAAGATACTCGGATGCTGAATTGGAAGAATTCCGCGCCATTATTAATGAGAAGTTAGAATTGGCACAGCGCGATTACGAATTGCTGAAAGCCAGTTTAACCGGAGCCGATGGTAATGATACCGACGATACGTCTCCTACGTACAAAGTTTTGGAAGAAGGTGCCAACACCTTGTCCAAAGAAGAAACGACACGCCTGGCTCAACGTCAGTTGAAGTTTATCCAGGGTTTGCAGGCCGCATTGGTACGCATCGAGAACAAAACGTATGGTATTTGCCGTGAAACAGGTAAGTTGATTCCTGCCGAACGTTTACGTGCTGTGCCTCATGCTACACTGAGCATTGAGGCCAAAAATAACGGTAAGAAGTAAGGATGAACAAATACCTCACGAAAGGTCGCATTGCGCTGCTCGTTATTTTCTCGGTATTAATTGCTGACCAGATAATCAAGATCTATGTCAAGACTCACATGTATTGGCATCAGAGCGAAAACGCCATAAAATGGCTTTATGAGAAGCTGGGCATGGTAGATGCAGAACCGCCTACATGGTTTTATATTTACTTTACCGAGAATAACGGTATGGCGTTCGGTATGGAGATTTTCGGTAAGTTATTCCTTACCTTGTTCCGTATTGTTGCAGTAGGAGCGATAGGGTGGTATTTAACGAGAATAATCAAGCAGGGCTTGAAGACAGGTTATATCGTATGCGTATCTCTTATTCTTACAGGAGCGTTGGGTAACATCATCGATAGTGTGTTCTATGGTGTGTTGTTCAATGAGAGTACACATTCGCAGATAGCTTCATTCCTGCCGGAAGGCGGAGGATATGCTCCTTTGTTCTACGGAAAGGTGGTGGATATGTTCTATTTCCCTATCATTGATACGAACTGGCCTCAATGGATGCCGTTTGTAGGTGGGGATCATTTCATATTCTTCAGCCCGATATTCAACCTTGCCGATGCCGCTATCAGTTGTGGTATCATTGCCCTGTTATTATTTTACAGCAAATATTTGAATGACTCTTATCATGCAATAAAGAAATCATGAAAGGTCTGCATCGAATTCAATGGTTTAGCATATTCCTGTTAGCATTTTGTTTGACAGCCTGTCAGGTGAAAAGACCGAAGGTGGTTATATCGGATGCTAAGATGGAAAATGTGCTTTATGACTACCATATAGCAAAGGCTATGGGGGAAGAAGTCCCTTATACCGATGGCTATAAAAGGGTGTTGTACATTGAATCGGTGTTTAAAAAACATGGTATTACGCAAGCCGAATTTGACTCTTCAATGGTTTGGTTCACGCGTAATCCGGAAGTACTCACCAAGATTTATGAGAAAGTAAATGCAAGGCTGAAAGCGGAGCGGGATGTTGTCAATCATTTAATTGCCATACGTGACAATAAACCGAAGGAAAGTCTTCCGGGGGACAGTATTGATGTATGGGCATGGCAACGTATCTATCAGCTGACAGGTATGCCGATGGACAACAAGATTACTTTCGTATTACCCTCAGATACCAACTTTAAAGACCGCGATACTTTGCGGTGGAACGTTCGTTTTCGCTTCCACAACGGTGCGCCTGATTCCTTATATGCTCCCGTCATGGCTATGCAGATTGTCTATAAAGACAGCATAATCAGTGATATTCAGAAAGTATACAAATCGGGTATGGAAACGGTTTCCCTCTTTGCCGATACGTTGGGAGAAATCCGGGAAATACGCGGGTACATCTATTATCCCGCAGCACAGGCTACCCGTACATTGCTGACCGACCGCATTTCACTGATGCGTTATCATGCTACGGATACACTGTCGTTTGCTAAGAATGATTCTATTCAGAAAGATTCTGTTAAGACAGAGAAAATAGAACCTCAGGAACTCAAGAAAGAGGAACTGAAACCTGTGGAAGAGAAGATAAATGATAATCCGCGCAGACGTGATGCTGCCCGTCCTCGTCCATCTTCGGAACCTACACTGAAGAAGTTGGATAATCCAGAGCACGTTCAATTCCGTAAAGATAACCCCTGATGATCAAACGATTTGCTTCACACTTTATTTTTCTGCCCGGACATGGTTATCTCAAACAATATGTGGTAGGGGTGGAAGAAGGACAAGTTGTGTCCGCCTTTTCCTTGACAGAGGAGATTGAAGGAGTGGAATGGTTTCCCGGAGTCATTGCTTTATTGAATAATGAAGAAGATATTTCCGAAGGGTACTCCGGTATATTTCAGAAAGCAAATGAAGTATTACAGGAACTTCCGGAAATTTTCTGCCAAGAAACGTTTCCTTCCGGAATAAATGCTTATCTACTTTATCCTTTCGATTTTACAACGATGCTGCCTGTCGACGGAACTCGGCACAGACCACTGCGGTAGCAATTGCCACATTCAGTGACTCGGACGTTTCCCTCTCTGCGGGATAATTGGGAATATAAAGTTTGCGGTTAATGAGTTGCTCCACTTCTTTCCCGATTCCGTTGCCTTCATTACCCATCACAATCAATCCGTTGGATGATAATTTCTGTGTGTACATATTTTCTCCATCGAGGAAAGTGCCGTAAACTGGTATATCCTTCAGGCTTTGAATGAGGTCGGGCAGGGGAGTATAGTGCAGTTTCACACGGGCAATGCCTCCCATGGTGGCTTGAACCGTCTTTGGATTATATACATCTACGGTGTTCGGGGAACAGAAGATATGCTCTATTCCAAACCAGTCTGCCAGACGAATGATAGTACCCAGATTTCCCGGATCTTGCACATCGTCCAACGCCAGGCAAAGCGAGTGGCTGATGACGGAAGCATCCGTTTCATATTCCGGCTGCTCGAATATGGCAAGTACCTGTTGGGGAGTTTTCAATAAGCTGGCACGGGAAAGGTCTTCATCAGACACTTCCGAAACATCTTCTACCGGAAGCTTGGGATGTTGCGATAACCATTCGGGCGTCGCTGCCAGAAAGCGGCAGGGAAAATGTCCTAACAAATCTCCTACCAGTTTAGGACCCTCTGCCAGAAAGACTTTTTCTGTTTTACGATTCTTCTTCAGCTCCAACGAGTGGATATATTTGATGCGGTTTTTGCTCAGTGCCATAGCTTAAATGTTATCGTTTGGCAAAAGTACGTGATTATTTCTATATAATCAAAAAACGGAACACACTTCATCCGGTTTTTTATTTCGGAAAAGAAAAAATAGATTTATATTTGTAGTCAATTATGCGCAATTTATTAATTCTGGTATGAAGAAAGGCTTCCACTACGCACTACTTACTGCTGCCATACTTACATTAGCTTCCTGCTCGACCACCAAATATGTGCCGGATGGTTCATACTTGCTGGATGAAGTGCGCATACATACTGATAATAAAAATGTGAAGCCTTCTAATTTGTCCATATATGTGCGGCAAAATCCGAACTCCAAATGGTTTAGTCTGATTAAAACCCAGTTGTATGTCTACAACTGGTCGGGACGTGATTCTACCCGCTGGGTGAACAGGGCTTTACGCAGGCTGGGAGATGCCCCCGTTATCTATAGTAAGGAAGAAACCGAACGTTCACGGGAGGAAATGACGAAAGCCGTTCAGAATATGGGGTATATGGGTGCTACCGTAGAGTACGTTCCCAAAATCAAGAAGAAAAAGGTAAAACTGGCTTATAAAGTGAACACCGGAGAGCCGTATATTGTCCGTAGCCTGAAATATGATGTTCAGGATAAAAAAATCTGGGAATATATGCAGAAAGATTCTGCATTGACCTATTTATCCGAAGGTATGTACTTCAATGCCAACATACTGGACAGTGAACGCCAACGGATCACGGGCAACCTGCTTCGCAACGGTTATTATAAATTCAACAAAGATTATATTTCTTATACGGCGGATACGGTACGTGGCACATATCAGGTGGATCTGACCTTGCATCTGGCACGATACAGACAGCATTCCGGTGCTGAATTGCAGGACCATCCACAGTATACGATTAATAAAGTGAATTTCATTGCGGACTATGACGTCCTGCAATCTTCAGCTCTCAGTAGTGTGGAAATCAATGATTCGATACACTATAAAGGGTTTCCCATATATTATAAGGATAAATTGTACCTGCGTCCTAAAGTATTGACTGATAATTTGCGGATAACTCCGGGAGATCTTTACAACGAACAGGATGTGCAGCGCACTTACTCTAACTTCGGACGTCTGCCGGTATTGAAATATACCAATGTACGTTTCTTCGAAACACAGGTAAGTGATAGCGCAAAGCTGAATGCCTATGTTATGCTGACGAAGAACAAACATCAGTCTGTATCTTTCGAACTGGAGGGAACGAACTCTGCGGGTGATTTGGGTGCCGCGGCATCTGTATCTTTTCAGAATCGCAATGTATTCAGAGGTTCCGAAACTTTCTTGGTTAAGCTTCGGGGAGCTTACGAAGCTGTTTCTGGTTTAGGGTATAAGAATGACAACTATACGGAACTTGGTGTAGAAACCAGTATAAACTTTCCCCGTTTCATGTTTCCGTTCATATCCAATGACTTCAAGCGGAGGATAAGGGCAACCACGGAATTCGGGCTGCAATATAATTATCAGATGCGTCCCGAGTTTACACGCATCGTTGCATCCGGTTCATGGAGTTATAAATGGGGCTTGCAGAGACAACGTTCGCAGCATCGTATAGACTTACTGGACATCAACTATTTGTATATGCCGTGGATAGAACCCGAGTTTAAAAACAATTTCCTAAACGATGAGAAGAACTATCTGCTGGAGTATAACTATAAAGACCGTTTGATTGTCCGTACCGGGTACAGCTATATCTATAACAGCGCAGGACAAGCATTGATGAACAATGCGGTGATTGGTAATTCTTATAGTGTACGTTTCAACTTTGAGTCTGCAGGAAATCTCCTGTATGTGCTTTCTAAAATGAGCAATTTAAAGAAAAACGATCAGGACGAATATACCATCTTGAATATTCCGTATGCACAATATATAAAGGGGGACTTGGACTTTGCCAAAAACATCGTCATTGATAACCGTAACTCCATTGCATTTCATATTGGAGGAGGTATTGCCATTCCTTACGGAAACGCACGGATGATTCCTTTCGAGAAACGTTATTTCTCGGGTGGAGCAAACAGTGTACGCGGATGGTCGGTACGTAGTCTCGGTCCTGGTACTTTCTCCGATGAAAAAGGTAACTTCATGAACCAGTCGGGTGACATCAAGCTGGATGCCAGTATTGAATACCGCACACGTTTATTCTGGAAGTTCAGAGGTGCTTTGTTTGTAGATGCGGGAAATATCTGGACGATTCGCGAATATCAGGATCAGCCGGGGGGTAAATTCAAGTTCGACCAGTTTTATAAGCAAATAGCCGTAGCTTACGGTGTGGGATTACGTCTAGATTTGGATTTCTTTGTACTTCGCTTTGATGGTGGTATGAAGGCTATTAACCCTGAAAAGGGAAAGGATCGTTATCCCATTCTGCGTTCTGACTTCGGACGTGACTTTGCTTTCCACTTTGCAGTAGGTTATCCATTCTAAAAAAACGGAGGGTATAAAAAGCAACGGGCGAATGATTACTCATCCGCCCGCATATTCAGATTCTTTTCTTAATTAGCGTGCAGCGTAATAAGTGTTGATCATCGTTGCCTGACGAGCAGCAGCTACGCCTTGTGCATCCAATGTCACATTCATTGCTTCACCATTCGGCAGATACATCTGTGCAGTACCGTCACCGTTCATTTGCAACAATTCAGTGCTAACACCTTCTGCAACAACATTCCAAGTGTTCAATTCTTTGTCGTAAACCAGCTCCATAGCAGTGGTCTCACCTTCTTTTGTGATAGAGTAACCGTTCTCCAATGTTTTTACGAGATAGTTTCCGTTTTCACCTTTCACTTTCTTCACATCACCCACGTTAGCCATCGGATTGGAACCGCTCCAAAATTCAATGGAGTTGATTACCAACGCATCTGCCAGATAGCAAACAGGATATACGGGGATAATGTTACAAGCCAGATAAACAAGCTCATTAACAAACTTTGTACCAATACTTTGGTTCCAATTCACCAATTTACTGTGCAGACCGAAAGAACCGATACAAGAACTGAAAAGAAACGCGCCACAAATCATCACAGTTGCAGCCAAATTCAAATTACTCTTTTTCATAATTACTTTCTTTTGTTTTACTGAGTTTATTGATTTAACTCTTTGCTCTTTTTCTCTGGGCAAATATAAGTGCTTTTTATGAAAAATACACTTAAATAAGAGACAAAAACAAATTTTCAGTTAAACAGCCCCCGCAAAATTAAACTTTTTGGGGAGTCAAAGCCTTACCCAGCCAGTGGTCTACGGCAAACTTTCCGGGACCGATAATATACATCAGCACGTATACCACCAGATATATGAAAGCCAGTTCTTTGACCGCAAACGGATCGCTTCCGTGAATGACAAAGAATGCCATCCCCATTGTAAATATCATCGGCAGCATTGCCAGACGGTAAAGGAAACCAATGATAAATGCCATGGAACAAGCCAATTCACCGAATATGGCTAATCCCAAGGAAAGAGGACTGCCCACACCCAGCGGATCAGGAAATACAGTGGATAACTCCTGATAATTAGACCACTTCTCGATGCCATGGTTCATTAATAACACACCGAATATAATTCTCACTATTAATAATATTGCAGATATTGCTGCTCCATCCGGTTTAGACGGGAATAAAAATTTGTAAAGCATAGTCGTCTGTTTTAAACATTTATATTTAATATAACGAAAAATAAGGCATTATGGTTTATCTCTTCGCAAAGGTCTAATAATAACCCTTAAAGAAGGATCGTATGTAAAGTAACTCCACATCCAGTCTACAAAGATAAACAGACGGTTCTTTACACCGACAATACTCATTAAGTGGATGAATAGCCATACTGCCCACGCGGGGAAACCACCGAAACGAAGTTTTTTCAGTTCCACAACTGCATGATTGCGTCCTATGGTAGCCATGGAACCTTTATTATGATAAACAAAGGGTTGCATCTCAAGTCCCCGTTCCTTTCTATCCAGATTCTGGATCAGATTACGCGCTTGCTGAATGGCTGGTTGAACTACTTGCGGATGTCCTTTTGGGTATTCCTTGGAAGTCATAAGCGCAGTATCACCGATAGCAAAAATATTAGTATAGCCCTGAACACAGTTGTAGAGGTTTACAAGGAGGCGATTACCGGGACCATAAGCCTCTTTTGCAAGTCCCTCTATACTGTTGGCGCGTACACCTGCAACCCAAAAGACATTTGTTGTTTCTAGGGTACTGTTGTCGCTCAGTGTCATCGTTCCATTCTCATAATTCGTTACCTGTACATTAGTTCTGATTTCCACATCACGTTTTAACAAGTAATTTGCCACTTCTTCTGAAGATTTTTCAGAGAAAGCAGAGAGTAGGCGGGGAGCACCATCCACAAGAATAATACGCATCAGGGTCATATCAAGATCGGGATAATCCTGCGGAAGTACAAATTTTTTCATTTCCGCCAATGCACCGGAAAGCTCTATACCTGTAGCACCGCCACCCACAATGACAAATGTCATGAGGTGTTTTCTCTTCTCCAGATTACTGGTATTCTGTGCCTTTTCAAAACTTTCCAGTATCTGGTTACGATTAAACAAAGCTTCTGCAGTATTCTTCAGGGCCATCGTCCGTTGAGACAGCCCATCGTTACCAAAATAGTTGGTACGGCATCCGGTAGAGACAACCAGATAATCGTATGAAAGAGCTCCAATAGAAGTCTCCAGAATATTATCTTCGGGAATTACCCGTTGCGCCTCACAAATACGTATATGGAAATGTTTTCTCTTTTTAAATATCTTGCGGTAAGGAAAAGAAATTGCACTCGGTTCAATACCGGCGGTTGCTACCTGATAGAGTAGGGGTTGGAAAATATGATGATTATTCTTGTCCAATAACACTATCTGGAATTTATCGCTTTTCAATTTGCGTGCCAACTTCAATCCACCGAAGCCACCACCCACAATCACAAGTCGTTTTCGTCCCTCTTTATCGGGGATATCCATTTTTGTTTTCATAATGAAGTTCGTTATTCGTTCTAAAAGGATAACGTTAAAACGGGAATAAAGTTCTGAAATTCTTATTTCTTCCCCCTTTTTTCTTAATGGAAGAAGTTTGAACAAAACACTTCACAAAATTGTTGTTATATGGTTAAAATAAAACTAAATTTGCCGACGTAGTTTTCTACAGGTATAATCATGGACGCTAAACTAACGAAATGGGTACTACCGGTGCTGTTATTACTAATAGCCACCGATATATGGGCACAAGGCCCCACAGGAGCAGATGTTTCAGTCGAATCTTCTGTATCCGTAACTGACACTTTACCACAAAAGAAAAGTTTTTTCAAGAAATTCCTGGACTATTTTAATGATGCCAACAAAGAGAAAAAAAACAAGAAGTTTGACTTCAGCGTTATCGGAGGACCCCATTATTCCAGTGACACCAAGTTCGGCATCGGTCTGGTAGCCGCCGGATTATATCGTACAGACCTGAATGATACCATCCTTCCGCCATCTAATGTATCTTTATACGGTGATATATCTACGGTAGGTTTCTATTTGTTGGGGGTACGTGGAAATCATCTCTTTCCACAAGACAGATACCGTCTGAATTACAATCTTTATTTCTATTCGTTTCCCAGCTTGTATTGGGGAAAAGGATATGAAAACGGTTCTAATGACGATAATGAAAGTGATTATGAGCGCTTCCAGGCACAAGTAAAGGTAGACTTCATGACTCGTGTAGCGCGGAACTTCTATATCGGTCCGATGGCTGTCTTTGATTATGTCTACGGCCACGATTTTGAAAAGCCCGAACTGTGGGAAGGAATGAAAGCACGGACTGCCAATATAAGCCTCGGATTCTCATTACTCTATGATTCACGGGATTTCCTCACAAATGCCTATAGTGGCTATTACCTGAGAATAGACCAACGATTCAGTCCCGCATTCCTCGGTAATAAATATGCTTTCAGCAGCACAGAACTGACTACCAGCTATTATCATCCTGTATGGAAAGGGGGAATATTGGCAGGACAATTCCATGCGTTACTGAATTACGGTGATCCACCTTGGGGATTGATGGCAACATTGGGAAGTTCTTATTCCATGCGTGGTTATTACGAAGGGCGTTACCGTGATAAATGTGCCATGGATGCGCAGATAGAGCTTCGTCAGCACGTCTGGAAACGAAATGGCATGGCTATATGGGCAGGAGCGGGAACCGTGTTTCCAAAATTCTCCGGCTTCGAAGTTAAACATATCCTCCCTAATTATGGTTTTGGTTATCGGTGGGAGTTCAAAAAGAGAGTAAACGTAAGGTTAGATTTAGGGTTTGGAAAAGGCCAGACCGGATTTATATTCAACATCAATGAAGCTTTTTAAAAACATAAAGAAGTGGTTGGAAAATCAGGCGCATTTGTTCTATCTGTTTCTGTTGATCCTGATAGTACCCAATATCATCCTCTGTTTTACAGAGCCGATGCCTGTGGTGGCAAAAGTGTGTAATGTACTGTTGCCATTTGCTTTCTATTATCTATTGATGACTTTGTCAAGGGACTGTGGAAAGATGTTCTGGATCCTTTTCCTATTCATCTTCTTCGGAGCTTTCCAGATAGTACTGCTTTATCTCTTCGGACAGTCCATTATTGCTGTGGATATGTTCCTGAACCTGGTAACCACTAATTCAAGTGAAGCCATGGAGTTGCTGGATAATCTTGTTCCGGCATTAGTGAGTGTGATTATCCTTTATATACCAGCATTGATTCTGGCTGCAATCTCCATTATAAAGAAGCGGAAATTATCTTTGGAATTTATCCGTCGGGAACGGGACAAGGCATGGATTGCCTTACTCATCGGCTTTATCTCATTGGGTGCCGCTTATGGACTGGATAAACGTTACGAGCTGAAATCGGATTTGTATCCTGCCAACGTGTGTTATAATGTAGCACTCGCATTCCAGCGTAATGCCCAAACAAGGACGTATCACCGCACATCAGAGAACTTTACTTTTAACGCCCAGCCTTCCCATCCGGAAGACAGGCGCGAAATTTATATTATGGTAGTGGGCGAGACATCCCGCGCCCTGAACTGGAGTCTTTACGACTATGATCGGGATACGAACCCTGAACTTTCTAAAATAGAAGGAGTGACTTCTTTCTGCCATGTTCTGACGGAATCGAATACTACGCACAAGAGTGTACCCATGCTGCTTTCTCCCGTTTCTGCACAGAATTTCGATTCCATTTATTATCGGAAAAGCGTCATTACCGCTTTCAAAGAAGCCGGTTTCCAGACAGCCTTCTTCTCAAACCAGCGGTATAATCATTCTTTCATCGACTTCTTCGGAATGGAAGCGGATACTTATGATTTTATCAAAGAAGATTCGCAGGATTCCCAATACAATCCTTCGGATGACGAACTGTTAATGTTGGTAGAAAAAGAACTTGAGAAAGGAAATCGGAAACAGTTCATTGTATTGCATACCTATGGATCCCACTTCAATTACCGGGAACGTTATCCGGAAACTGCTGCTTTCTTCTTACCGGATTTCCCCGTAGATGCAGAAGTGAAATACAAAGATAACCTGATGAATGCCTACGACAATTCCATTCGGTATACGGATAATTTCCTGGCACGTATCATCCACTTATTGAAGCAGCAGCAAGTAGATGCCAGTATGCTTTACACGTCCGACCATGGGGAAGATATCTTCGACGATGGCCGACACTTGTTTCTCCATGCATCCCCCGTTCCGTCCTACTATCAGCTACACGTACCTCTCCTGCTGTGGACATCCGACAGTTATAGGGAAGAGTATCCCGGGATAGAGAAAGCTGCTTCGATGAACCGACAGAAAAATATATCTTCCAGCATTTCTTTCTTCCAGACCATGATGGAATTGGCCGGAATAGAAACTCCGTACCGCAATGACAGTCTATCTGTCACCAGCCCTCTCTATACAGAGAAATCGAGGGTTTATCTGAACGATCATAATGAACCGCGTCCACTGGATGATATAGGAATGAGAAAAGAAGACTTTGAGATGCTGAAAAAAAGAGGTATAGACGCGCAATAATACTATAAATGAAATGCCCCCAAAAGTTTTATATCTAACTTTTGGGGCATTTCATTTACTTTTTCTTCCTGATTTCCTCTTTCTCCAGATTTCTAACAGAAGGAATACACATCATCAGAATTGCAGTCAGCACAATGGCAAAACCACAGTATATAAATATGTTGCCTATTCCCAAAGAGTCGGCTACAAAGCTTGTGACAAGCAAACCGATGATAGAAGGGAACAAACTTATACTGTCGAAAAGCGAGAATACACGTCCCAGATAAATCGGTTTGAACTGCGTCTGCAATAGAGCGGTAAAGGGACCGGATAAAAATGGCACGATAAGCCCTTGTACCACTGTCAGTATGGCAAAAAAGACATACCCATTGCCGGGCAACATACCACATATAGCCAATGCCAGACCAAGTACCGCATAAGAGAACGCAATCATCAGTATCTTCCTAATCTTAGGATTCCAAATCCCCAATAAAGCCCCTCCAGCCAACATACCCGCCCCGAAAAGTGTTTCTATCAAACTAATCTGATAAGCTGTTCCGGAGAAAGTATGCAAAGTCATCAGCGGCATCAGGGCGACTATCGGCAACACAAAGAAAGTAATCAGGATTTCTGTAACCATCACCCAACTAACTCCTCGGTTGCGCATAATCACATGGAAACCGTCGCGCATATCGTTCAATACACTCTTAGCTGAGATATTTTCCTTCTTTGGATTCGGAATGTAAACAAACAGTAGGGAAGTGCAGGCAATGATTGCGCCTGCCACATCCAATAACATGACTACACTCATATCGAATGCCAGAAGCAGAACCGCTCCCAACGCAGGGCCACCGATATTGCAAATAGACTGGATAGCCTGGTTAATTCCCGCAATACGGGTCAGTTCCTTTTCCGGAGCCAGCAATGGAATAGATGATTTCATTGCCGGTGAATGGAACGAACCACCAATGGAACGAAGCGCCAATAATATATAGATGTGCCACAATTCCACTACATCCAAGTAAAATAACAAAGCGATGACACCGGAACAGAGTGCAACGAAACTATCTGCACCTATCACAGTCCATTTCCGGTTCCAGCGATCCACATATACGCCTGCAAATGCCCCTAACAAGGCTTGCGGCAACAAGGCGGCGATCATGGCAAAGGACAAAACTTCCGCAGAACCCGTTTTGAGACTAATCCATAAGACGATAGAGAACTGAGCGATGGAACTACTTAATATAGAAAATAGTTGCCCGCTCCATATTATGATAAATTTTTTCTTCCAATTATTCATGATGAGAGTGAAACAAGGTGAGATTAAAAAAGGTTCTGAAACTCAATTGTTTTCAGAACCTTATCTTCGTACACCCTCAGGGATTCGAACCCTGGACCCACTGATTAAGAGTCAGNNTACCAACTGAGCTAAGAGTGCATCGTATTTCTTATTTGCGGGTGCAAAAGTAGTCCTTTTATTTTATTCATCCAAGCAAAATAAAATCTTTTTTCGATGAATGCGGCTTTTTTTAATCAAACTCGTACAGATCGGAGGGAGTGCTACGCTTTAAAGCACAGAGTTGCACATCCTTACCTACCAATATACCTTTACTCTTTAATTTCCATTCCACCGTCTTGTAAGCAAGTTCCGGATGATTATTGTCTTTGCTCAAGTGGCAAAGCCAGATATATTTCAGGTTTTCCGTGATATTTTCCGCCAGAAACTCGGCTGTTGCAATATTGCTCATGTGTCCCGTACGGCTGGTGATGCGCTCCTTTAAATATTGCGGATATGTACCCATACGCAGCATCTCATCATCATAGTTAGCTTCCAGTATCAGGTAATTCGCTTTACGGATAAACTTGGCAGCAGTAGGGGTGATTTCACCAAGGTCGGTAAGGAACGAGAATACTTTTCCATCGATTTCAATGCAATAACCCACATTGTCCGTACCGTCGTGGGGAACTTCGAAAGACTCAATGTGAAAATCTTCCAGTACCATCGGTTCTTCTTTCTCCAGATAATGGACGGAAGAGTGGAGCTTCTCCGTCATGCAATAACTTTTATTGATTCCTTCGTGGATACGTGCAGTTGTGTAGACAGGGATGTGCAGTTTCTCACCCAGTCCGCCTACAGCTTTGATATGGTCTGCGTGGTCGTGTGTAACGAATACCGCGCGTATCGTCTCCATGCCGACACCCACCTCCTTCAATGATTTCTTAATAGTACGTACCGCTATACCAGCGTCAATAAGTATTCCGTATTTTTCAGTGCCTATATAATAGCAGTTGCCACTACTTCCGCTCGCAAGGCTTATAAATTTTACTTTCATTATGTTCTCCTCAATTTAGAAAAAGCCGCCACTTTTATGGCAAAGTGACGGCAAATATACATAAAAAATGAGATATTCAGACCTTGGCTTTCTTCTTTTTGTCGATGGATTGGGTGATTTTGGCAAATACTAACAGTGTCAGTGCAGATATCAGGCCGATAGCGGCGAAATAGTACCAGATATAATGCGCATTTGCGCTGGCAGCCTCCCATGCTTCACGAGTCTCAAAGAGGACAGGATCGGGACAGTATTTTGTCAACAATACTCCGGCGATACCAAAACCGAAGATGGAAGAGAGGAAGGAATGAAGATGGCTAAATCCGAGATACATACCTTCTTCACCCTTAGGCGCTTGCAGGGAGAAGTACTCCAGATAACGCGGTGAAATAAAACATTCTGCCAAAGCCTGTATCACGATACCCGCTATCATCATTAATGTGATATTGCTCATTCCGCTTATCACGTCATTTCCAAGCAGGTTACCGCATGCCATCAGCAGAGCCGAAAATGGGATAAGGAACATACCGATATTCATGGAAGTAATGGCCGAACGTTTCGCCATCAAACGCGTCACGAAACTAACGCAGCAAACCACCACAAACGGGTTTACATTGGCTATCCAACCCGGCTTAGCAGTTTCGCCCGCCATACGGATTACATATTTAGGCATTGTAGCGTATAACTGTTGCTGCACCATCCAGAATCCCGTTATAATCAGGATAAGAATCAGCAGACGCCAGTTCGTAATGATGCGCAGGAAGCCCTGACCGATTTCACGCATACTTTTTCCTTCGCCTGCCGTATGGGTAGATTTATAGAGCAGAACAACGGAAAGCAATGCCAATATGGTCATCGTAGCAGAGAAATAGTTGATATAGATATACGCCTGATCTCCAATAACATTCCGCAACGGGTCAATCACTGTTTTTCCGGTAAATGCACCAATATTCACCATCATATAAAAGATGGAATAACCGCGTGCGCGGTTTACCTCCGTAGTTTCTTTTGCCACCGAAGCCGAAATGATAGATTTGATAAACGATCCGCCCACCATGATAACAAACAGTACAGGAACGATCATCCAGCGACTATCGCTATCCGGCAGTCCGGTGAAACGGGCTGCTTTGCCATATTCCACTAGTCCGGCAGCTTCCAGCAGGGTAGGGAGAATTCCTAAACCCAGATATCCGACAGACAGCAGCGAAAAAGCAACAATCATGGATTTCCGGAAACCTATTTTATCGGCATAGGCACCCGTGAAGATAGGCAAAAGATAAAGACCACCGGAAAATAAACCGGAAATCATACTCGCTTCAAAGTCGTTGAAGCCTAAAATAGAAGAAAGATAAATGGTGAGAACGATAAAAACGGCATAATACGCCATACGTTCGAACAGTTCGACCGTGTTGCTTACCCAAAAGGCTTTAGTGAACCCTTTAGATACATTTTTGGGTGATTGAGTCATCCTAATATTATGTTGTTAGTGAAAAATTAAACGCAAAAGTACATTTTTATGAAATTATATGCAAATATCTTTTATATTTGCATATTGTAAAAGGGAGAGAACGCTTTGTTTTCTCAATAAGATTCGTATCTTTGTTCTGTAATTATTCAGCATAAAACTATGACAATAGCAGTTGATTTTGACGGAACTATAGTAGAACATCGCTATCCCCGTATCGGTAAAGAAATCCCTTTTGCAACGGACGCCTTAAAGCTGTTGCAGCAAGATCAGCACAGGCTCATCTTATGGAGTGTGCGCGAAGGTGAGCTTCTGGAAGAAGCCGTTGCCTGGTGCAAAGAAAGAGGAGTGGAATTCTATGCTGTCAATCGTGATTATCCCGAAGAAAAGCAGCAGGACTGTGGATTTTCCCGTAAACTGAAAGTAGACCTTTTCATTGACGACCGCAATCTGGGCGGATTGCCCGATTGGGGACTTATCTATCAGATGATTAAAGAACATAAAACGTTCCGGGATATCTATACGCAAGGTAATATTCCTGCGGAACAGGACAAAAAGAAGAAGTGGTGGTTTTAGAAAATACCGTCCGGACTTTACCTAACCTATGAAAGTCCGGAACAGTATCTTCATTGAGAAAAAAAAGTGAGATGAAAAAATGAGTGTATATTACTTATGCTTTTTATGAGTATCTCTGTAACCATAACTATCTCCGTAGCCATATCCGTAACCATATTTCTTTTCCGCCAGATTACCAGCATTCACTACCAAAGATATTTGGTTCAGTTGCCCTGACCGCTGTATCTCTACAATTTCAGACAACACATTCTTGTGCGTATAATTCATGCGGCACACATAGAGTGTGAAATCAGTCACCTTGCTTAGGCTCAGTGTATCACTAACCAATCTTACCGGAGCCGAATCCACAATGATATAATCAAACTGTTCACGAAAATACGCGAATGCTTCTTTCAATCGGGCTCTCTCCAACAGTTCTGCCGGATTAGGAGGGATAGGTCCGGCAGGCGCAACGAATAATTGTTCGTGTACCCCTGATGGGAAGATTATATCTTCCAGCTTTATCTCATTGTCCGAAAGGTAACTGGTCATACCTACATGACTCTTTATTCCGAAGTACTCCGCCAGTCTGGGACGACGGATATCCAGACCTACTACCAGTACCCGGCATCCCAGAAAAGCAAAGGTCAGAGCCAGATTGATGCTGATGAAACTTTTTCCTTCTCCGCTGATAGTGGAGGTCATCAGGATACACTTTTTATCGCCATCTTCGGTTAGAAAGCGCAGATGGCTTCTCATGCGGCGAAAAGATTCTTCCATGATACCGTTTTGTCCTTCTTCAATGCGATCACCTTCTTTGGTATAAGGAATAATCCCCATCACAGGGATTTGTGTACTCTCAACTTCTGCTACCGACCTAATTTTAGTACGGAAAATTCCTCCGAACAAAATAACTCCTGCCGTCATAACACATGCCAGAAACAGACTTCCGGCATAGATCATCATACTTCGCGGAGCTATCGATCTGTCAGCAGATAGGGGAGCATCAATCACTCTTGCTTTGTTCATTGTGGCTGCCAAAGAAATAGTTGCCTGTTCACGCCGTTCAAGTAACATCAGATATAGGTTTGCCTTAATTTGCTGTTGACGGTCTATGTTATTGAACTCCCTTTCCTGCTTCGGCATATTTCCGATACGGGAGTTGAAATAATCGGTTTTACGTAGGATGTCAGTGCGCGCGATGCCGAGTCCGTCTTTTACACCGACCACAGAACTCACCACATTTCTTCTCAGCGCATCAATGCGAATATCCTGATTAACAACCGTCGGATTATCTGCCTTCATGGTGTTCATCAGCCGCTCACGTTCCAGCAGTTCCTTGTTATATTCGTTAATCAGTTGCATCAGCTCCGTATCGGCGATACCCGTATTCACCGGTAGTAGAGAGAAACGGTGTTTATCATCCAATAGATAATTATAAATATAGTTAGTCATATTTAGTTGCATCTCCACATCCAGCAACTTCTTTTCGTACTCATTGTTTGTATTCAGATCCAGAGTCATGTTGGTTTTCAAATCGCTCAGACGTTCTTTTTGTTTGTATTGCTCCAGATGCTTTTCTACAAATCCCAATTCGTTGCTGATACTGTCCAAACGTTCTTCCAAAAAGATGAGTGTATTTCCTGTCACCTTATTCTTATCATCCATTGCATCCCGGTTATAGACTTCGATCAACTTGGCAAGAAAGGATTCCGCACGATCCTTATCCGTATCCTTGAAGGTCAGACTGATGATGGAAGTTTTCTTCGAAGTAGTAGTGACCACCAGCTGACCGGAATAATCGTTCACGGCATCGATAGGGCGGGAAATGCTTATCTTTATGGCTTCGGAAAACTGATGTCCGGGCAGTAATCTTAAAGTACATCGTCCGGCAGGAGTTTCTACAAAAGCAGGGAAACCTGTGAAAATCTCCGTTACACATATATCGTCCAAGGCACTGCTCACGGTATAGCGTTCACCTGCCTTCTCCACTTGTATCAGCAACGTTCCGCTCAATGTATCCATGGATGCTTTATCCATAGAAGCAATGATGGGCGGCATAGTGGTTTCATTATAGAAAAGTCCATCTTTCACCTTGTACTTTGTATGCAGATTCAGCTCATTAATCACTTGTAGCAGGATAGAGCGTGAACGCAATATCTCCATTTCATCTTCAATCTGTGTATTTGCAGAGGTGAGGGAAGAAGGAGCGACTTTCTGAAACAACTCGTCGATGGCCTTATTGCTTCCTTCCGAATCCTTGATGACAACAGAAGCCGTTGCCTGATAGACGGGAGTGGTTACATGTACATAAATGTATGCGCCGGTAAGTGCTACCACAGCAGCTAGCAGAAACCACCGCCAGTGCGCCAACAGTTTGTAGAAAAGTTCAATCAGGTCTATTTCTTGTTCCTGCATTTGATTACTGTCCATATGATTGGTGTTCATATATAGATTGTATTAGTAGTGATTTATACTTTTTATCGTAAAATGTTAACCATTAACCCCGCCAGGGATATGAGAATAGAGGTTATGGAGATCAGAAGATTGGTGGAAGAACCAATGTTGGCACTCTGTTTCTTTGCCTTGTTCGGCTCCACGTAAACGATGTCATTCTGCCGTAGATAAAAGTCGGGGGAATAAATAATGTTTTCATCATTCAGGTTGATGGTGACAAGATTTTGTTTGCCGTCTACAGTGCGGATAATGCGTACATTATCACGCTTCCCGTATATGGTCAGATCACCCGCCATTGCTACAGCTTCAAAAACATTCACCTGTTCGTTATTTACGGTATAGACTCCCGGGCGGCTTACTTCTCCAATTACGGAAATCTTATAGTTTACCAACCGGACAGTCACGATGGGACGCTCTTTCAAGTAACGTTCCAGTTTCCCCACAATCAGTTCAGAGGTTTCCTGAGTAGTCATTCCGCCTACTTTCAAAGTGCCGAGCACAGGAAAAACTATTTCCCCCTGATTATTCACCAGATAGTTTTGCAGGGTAGGTTGTGAAACTAAATTAGTGGAATTAATTCCGGTTTGTGAAGCAGGTACCACTAAATTGAAAGGCAAGGCGGCTTCCGGTTCAGAACAACTGACGGAGATGGTAAGCAAATCTTTAGGCATAATGTGGGCATCATATTCTATAAGAGTGTCCCGGAATTCCTCATTCAGCTTTTGCAAATAGGATACTTGCCTGCTTGATGAACAGGAAGAACAGAGCAGGCACAGAAAAGTTGCTGCACATAAGGCAGATATAGTATTTCTCATCATGTATATCCGGTGTCGAAAGTCCCATACGACACCTATAAATAAAATGAAAGCGTGGGAACTGTTGCCATTATCTGTCAAAGAGGTATCGCCAAACACCCAAGACACAGATAATGAGGCAACAGCCCACGCCCTACTATACATTTAGATATACAGCGAGCATGAGCGTTTTGTTGCCTATTATTCTCGTGTCTTTTTGAAATTGGCGATTTCCTTTGACAAGAATAATATGGTAAACGCTTCTAACTATTTAATATGTAACGCCTTAGGAGTATATCAGAATAACCCTAAAGATGTCGCAAAGTTAATGAATAATTTATAAAAGCCAATAACATCGGAAAAAATTCTCTCTCGTATATATAATATCTCATGTAAGTCTAAAGGATATATCAGTTATTATTAAAAGATAATGCTACTTACACCCGGGTGTAAGCAACACTATTCTTTAAAGAAGCGATGGCTGCGTATAAAAGAAAAGGAGCGCATCAATATAACTTTGATGCACTCCTTGCTATGGGTAAAAAGTAATTCTTCTTTTAGAACTTGAAGAAATTCTTTGCGTTATAGTAGCTGATATCTTCAATCATCTGGTTCACGCGGTCCATTTCAGAAGCCGGAATTTCACCATTTTCAATATCACGGCCAACAAGATTACACAATGTACGGCGGAAATATTCATGACGCGGATAGGAGAGGAATGAACGAGAGTCCGTCAACATACCTACGAAACGGCTCAACAGACCCAGTACGGAAAGAGCATTCATCTGTTTCTCCATACCGTCTTTCTGATCGAGGAACCACCAGCCGGAACCAAACTGTATCTTACCCGGAATCGTGCCATCCTGGAAGTTGCCCAACATAGTGGCAATAACTTCATTAGCGCACGGATTGAGGTTATAAAGAATAGTCTTCGTCAACTTGCCTTTGGAATTCAAGCGGTCGAGGAATTTAGACATTGCCTTAGCAGTAGTAAATTCACCGATAGAATCAAAACCGGTATCAGCACCAAGCAACTTGAACATCTTACTGTTATTGTTACGGATAGCGCCATAGTGGAATTGTTGTGTCCAGCCTTTTTCCCAGTCCATTTCACCGAAGATAACCAGCATAGCTGATTTGAATTTCAGGATTTCTTCCTTAGCCAGTTCCGTTCCACCATATACCTTATTAAATATAGCTTTGATTTCAGCATCTGTATAGTCTTCTGCATAGAATTCTTCAATACCATGGTCGGACAATTTACAACCTTGTTCAGCGAAGAAGTCATGACGCTTGCGCAAGGCAGCTATCATATCATCGAAATTAGAGATAGCAACACCGCTTACTTCAGCCAGTTTCTCAACGTATGCACGGAAGTCAGCAGGAACTTCTACAGCCATTGCCTTGTCAGGACGCCATGTCGGCAACATCTTGATTTCAAAACCACTTTCGCGTGTTTGAATATGATATTCCAGAGAATCAATAGGATCATCCGTAGTACAAACAGCTTCCACATGATAACGGCGCATCATGCCACGAGCAGAGTATTCCGGTTGAGCCAGCTTCTCATTACACTCGTCATAAATCTCACGGGCAGTCTTCGGGCTCAGGATCTTATCGATACCGAACGCTGTCTTCAACTCCAGGTGTGTCCAGTGATACAAAGGATTACGGAAAGTATAAGGAACGGTTTCAGCCCACTTTTCAAATTTTTCCCAGTCGGAAGTATCCTTACCTGTGCAGAAACGTTCGTCTACACCATTGGTACGCATAGCACGCCATTTATAATGGTCGCCGCCCAACCAGATTTCAGTCAATGACTTAAACTGATAGTCGTCTGCTACCATTTTAGGGATTAAGTGACAGTGATAATCGATAATCGGCATCTTGGCCGCATGTTCATGATACAACTTCTGTGCGGTTTCTGTCTGCAACAAGAAGTTTTCATCCATAAATTTTTTCATTCTACTGTGTTTTTAGTATATAAAAATATTACTTTCTCTTTTCTATACCTATATAGTATTGATTGTAAAGCTAATAGGCAAGATATTGGTTTTTGCTTTTATTAACCGTTATCGAACACAAAAGTAGAAAATTTACTTGGAGAAACAAAATAATTCGTATCTTTGCCGCAAATATTTATAATATTTAAGTTTTAGACATTGAACCTTTAGTGCCTTAAAACGAATGAGACAAAGAATATGGAAAACAAGAACTACACCATTAAAGACATTGCCCGCATGGCGGGTGTTTCTGCCGGAACTGTGGACCGCGTGTTGCACAATCGGGGAGATGTTTCTGTTGCCAGCAGGGAGAAGGTTCAAAAAGTGCTTGATGAGATAGACTATCATCCTAATATGTTTGCCATTGGTCTGGCAGCCAAGAAGCGCTACCGTGTTCTGTGTATTATACCTTATTATGTGGAACATGACTATTGGCATTCCGTTGCAGAAGGTATCAACCGTGCCGCACAAGAGTTGCGTCCTTTTAATGTAAGCGTGGACTTTTTGTGCTACCATCATGCCGACCGGCTTTCTTATGAAAAAGCCTGCGCGAAGCTCCGCAAAGAAATAGTGGATGCCGTATTGATCGCCCCCAATTTCCGTGAAGAGACAATATCGCTGACATCTTATCTGGAAGGGAAAAAGATACCTTACGCATTTGTCGACTTTAATATAGAAGACACCCATGCACTCTGCTACATCGGCCAGGACTCCCAAACAAGCGGGTATATGGCTGCTAAAATCCTGATGCGCAAGTACAAGGAAGGACAGGAACTGATACTATTTCTTAATAATAAAAAGAATAGTCCGGCAGAAATACAGATGCAACGACGCATGGACGGTTTCATGAATTTTATTGCACAGGAACATGAGAATCTGGTGGTTCACGATGTAGTACTGAATAAAGAAGATGATGAAGCCAACCGCCGGACATTGGAAGATTTCTTTGCCGCACATTCCAAGGCAGTATTAGGAGCCGTTTTTAACTCACGTGTCTACCAGGTGGCAGGATATCTACAGGAAACAGGACACCATTTGGAAGGATTGGTTGGATATGACCTTCTGCCCAAAAACGTGGAATACCTGAAATCCGGTGAAGTAAATTATCTCATTGGACAACGCCCGGGACTGCAAGGATACTGCGGTGTAAAAGCTCTGTGCGACCATGTCGTATTCAAACGTCCGGTGACCGGTGTAAAGTATATGCCTATCGACATCCTGATGAAAGAAAACATCAATTTCTATTTTGAATTTGAATAAACATCATAATATCAATCATTTAAAAAACGTTTTTTAAGCATGAAAGCATTAAACAAACAGACCGCTTCCAAGGCTCAGCGCCCGGAACGTATCATTCAATTCGGTGAAGGAAACTTCTTACGTGCATTTATCGACTGGATCATTTATAACATGAACGAAAAGGCTGATTTCAATAGCAGTGTTGTAGTAGTTCAACCTATCGAGAAAGGTATGGTAGACATGCTGAATGCACAGGATGATCTTTATCACGTAAACCTGCAAGGATTGGATAAAGGAGAAACTGTCAATAGCCTGACAATGATCGACGTTATCAGCCGTGCACTGAATCCTTACACTCAGAACGATGAATTCATGAAGTTGGCTGAGCAACCGGAAATGCGTTTTGTAATCTCCAACACAACGGAAGCCGGTATCGCTTTCGATCCCTCCTGCAAACTGGCTGACGCTCCGGCTTCTTCTTATCCGGGCAAACTGACCCAACTACTGTATCATCGTTTCAAGACATTCAACGGTGATAAGGGCAAAGGTCTGATTATCTTTCCTTGCGAACTTATCTTCCTGAACGGTCACAAGCTGAAAGAAACCATCTACCAATATATCGAATTATGGCAATTGGGTGATGAATTCAAGACTTGGTTTGAAGAAGCATGTGGTGTATACGCTACGCTTGTTGACCGTATTGTTCCGGGATTCCCGCGCAAGGATATTGCAGCAATTAAGGAAAAATTACAGTATGATGATAATTTGGTGGTACAGGCTGAAATTTTCCACCTTTGGGTCATCGAAGCTCCACAGGAGATTGCCAAAGAATTCCCTGCTGACAAGGCTGGTCTGAATGTATTATTCGTTCCTTCTGAAGCACCGTATCACGAAAGAAAAGTAACGTTGCTGAATGGCCCTCACACTGTTCTTTCTCCGGTAGCTTACTTGTCGGGCGTAAACATTGTGCGTGATGCTTGTCAACATCCGGTTATTGGTCAGTACATCAATAAGGTAATGTTCGATGAGTTGATGGAAACATTGAACTTGCCGAAAGATGAGTTGAAGAAGTTTGCGGAAGATGTATTGGAGCGTTTCAACAATCCGTTTGTTGACCATGCCGTTACCAGCATTATGCTGAACTCTTTCCCGAAATATGAAACTCGTGACCTGCCTGGTTTGAAGACTTATCTGCAACGCAAAGGTGAATTGCCTAAGGGGCTGGTTCTCGGTTTGGCCGCTATCATCACATATTATAAAGGTGGTGTTCGTGAAGACGGTGCTGAGATCACCCCGAACGATGCTCCGGAAATCATGCAATTGCTGAAAGACCTGTGGGCAACAGATGATACTCAGAAAGTAGCCGAAGGCGTACTTGCTGCAACTTCTATCTGGGGCGAAGATTTGAATAACATCCCGGGACTTACCGCTGCTGTAAAAGCTAATCTGGATTCTATTCAGGAAAAAGGAATGTTGGAAACAGTAAAGGGAATTCTTTAATTAATCTACAAGTATCACAAAGGAGATAGGGCGGGGCGGAGGCTTCGCCCTATTTTTTTATGTTAAAGAACAGAACTGTGCATTTCATACTCAAATAAATTCTCTTTGTCACTTCTTTTGGGTATATTTAGAGCGTTAACTATTAAAAATCAAATGACTATGGGAAAGACATTACGTACTGTTCTCGTGGGGTTCTTATTCCCTTTATGTGTTTATAGTCAAACCTTGAACACATCTTATAATCTCCCTCGCTCAGGAGACAAACTAATGAAATGTCAGATAACCACTATTCAACCCAATAAAGGTACAAGGGGAAACATATTCATTTATTTATAATGGAGAACAACCGTTGCCATATAAAACATCCTTCGCTATGGATTATTGGGGATTTTACAATGGCGCAGAAAATATATCTTCACTTACCGGTTACCGCCACACACTTATACCCTCTATTGAAGGATTAGGAATTAATCAAAACGCACTTATAATTCAGGGACAGGAGCTACCAGCACAAACAGCTGTCAGGAATGCGAGTCGTAAATATATAACGGCTAATATGCTAAAAAAAATAACATACCCGACGGGAGGTAGTGTAGAATTCGAATTTGAACCTCATACTTTTACTAATGCCAAAGTCATTTCAAAAGAAGATTTAGAAAAGTATGCTCCTAAATTGGCATATTTAAATACGGTGAATAACAATAATGCAGAGTTTTCCACTCCATTTGTAACTTTCAATATTCCATTTGCACAAACTGTAACCATAAATGTAACAGTCCGTTTTGATGATTATTCAGCGAGTCAAGTCGAAGGTTCAGGAACAATTATCAGGCAGGTTGGTTCTACCGGAGGAGGTATTCTAAAATCATGTGACATCACAAAATGTAACTGATGAACATTCATATCATGTTGTTGAATCATTTACATTGGAAGCTGGGGATTATGTAATGTCATCTACTTTAGCGTCAACAGTTCCCAATCAAGGTTACACCGCCCGTAATGTTAGCGCTGCAACATTAACTTACAAATCACAAATATTCAATGTAGATATAGACACTTTGGAACATATTGGTGCCGGAGTGAGAATAAAAACTATTACCCAAAGGAATAATACAGGAGAAATCTTAGAGAGAACCAAATATCTTTACAAATTGGATAATCATAAAAGTTCCGGTCTGTTGATGATTCCTATTAACTTTGTGACTGATCATAATATCCGTCATGGTCTGGATAATTGTCCTATACATAGCATAGTAGACCATCAATTTCGCAGATATGATGCACAAACAGATGCTACACTTTGCTATTTTCCAGAGAACTACAGTGGACGCTTAATCAGGAAAAGTACATATGATGCAAATAATAAACTCGTAAAAGAAGAAATTAATGAATACTCCATTGCCAATAAGGCTAAAGAATTAGTCAATATAAAAGTCATAGACAATTATGTTGGTCCTGTAAATCATTGCCTTTCAATTGAAGCACATCCTTATTATAATCCATACATATATAATGGACGTTTTTTTATAACTTTATATCCATACATTGCTTATGACATCCAGTTAACTCAACAAACAGAAACTGAGTATTTCAATTCAGTACCAATAAGCAAAGAAAAACTTTATACATATAATCAACGTAATCAAATATCAACCTGTCAAACAAGTACCAGTCGTTCCGACTACATTCAGGAGACATATAAATATGCTGCCGATTCTTCTTTCTATAAAGATCACTTGGACTATAATGTACTTACTGCAATAATGGGATATAAACGTACATCAGGCAGTTCAACAGCCATTTTAGAAAATAAGTATGGAAATGCATTTACTAAATTCACATTGCTTTCAAGTACGGAGTCAAGCAATATATCACCCAAAAGACGTACTGTTTCATATAAGTATGATAGTAAATGGAATCCTGTCGAAGTAACCTATCAAGACAGTTCGTCGGTTGTTTATTTATGGGGATATAAATATTCCCGGATTATTGCAAAAATTACTAATATTACATATGCCAAAGTACTGTCTCGATTAGGAGAAAGTTCGTTGAATACTCTGTGTAGCTCAAATATCCCCAATAGTACTTCACTCTATAATTTGCAAAATATATTTTCTGATTGTGAAGTTACCACATGGCTTTATAATCCATTATACGGAGTTAGTGAAGTAAGGTCACCCAATGGATTAAAAACATTCTATGAGTATGATGCTATAGGCAGAGTTTCTGAGATAACACCACTTCTTCTCCATTAAACTGTCTTAATTACATGGTTAATGACAACGGAGCTTTGGTGTCCAGCAATCAGTATTACGCCGCAGGACAGTTATATGTAACCAAAAGTACTGATGAAGATAATAACGTTGGGTATACTTTTACAGATAAGTCGGGACATACCATATTAACACGACAAATCTCAGGAAGTCAAATTCTTGATACATATTATGTGTATGATGGACTTGATAATTTACGATACGTTCTTCAACCGATGTATCAGACAAATGCCAATCTGAATATGTATGCTTTCCAATATAAATATATGGGAAGACAATTGTGCATAGAGAAAAAGATGCCGGGAGCAGAAGCTATTAAATATGTATATGATAAGTTGGACAGACTCATATTCTCGCAAGATGGCAATCAACGGTTACAAAACGAATGGACTTTCTATTTGTATGATAGGTTGAATCGTCTTACAATACAAGGCATTTGTATGGAAATAGACCGGCTAAATTTAATTCCCGATGTAGTAGTAACTTGCTACAGAGAAAATAGCAATACAGGTTTGGGGGGAAGTGGATATTATTCTACATTTATACCGATTGATAAGGTCAAAGAAATACATATTGTGAATTATTACGACGATTATAAGTTTTGTTCATTAACAGGATTTTCCGGTGTACCACATTTCTCAATGGGCAGCAATGCCAAAGGCTATCTAACCGGTAATGTCGCTACTATTTTGGAAGATGGTAAGAAACTATATTCCGCTAATTATTACGATGTCAAAGGCAGAATGACAAAAAAGGTCTCAAGCAATCATATGAATGAATATGAAGTGGATAATATTACTTATTCTTTTACTGATAAACCATTAACAGCAAGTCATACACATACAGCAATAAATGCAACAGAATTATATACTTATGTTTATGATCATGCAGAACGCCTGCAAGAAGTAAGACACAAATTAAATGAGAATAGTGAAGTAAAGCTTGCTATCAATACCTATGATAAGTTAGGGAGATTAAAAACCAAAACACATCATGGCACTTCAGGACATAAGCTGACTTATGAATATAATATACGTAATTGGTTGACCCAAATCAGCGGAAGACTTTTCGAACAAAATCTTTATTATAACACAGGGAGTGGAAGTCAATGTTATAATGGCAATATTGGAAGTATGACTTGGAAGAGTGGGGAAGACGGTATACGTGGTTATAAGTTTACTTATGATAATATGAGTCGCATGAGAAATGCTATTTATGGCGAAGGAACAAGTATCACTCCTCCTACAGGAAAAAATTTCTCAGAGAATGTGATCGGTTATGATTATAATGGAAACATTACCGGTCTACAAAGATATGGTAAGGTAAGTGGAAGTACTTATGGAAAGATTGATGATTTATCCATAACGTATGTGGGCAATCAACTTAATAATGTGACCGATGCCGCAACAGATCCTCTTTATAATGGTGCATTTAACTTCGTTGATGGCAATAAAACTTCTATTCAGGAGTACAAATATGACTCTAATGGTAATTTAGAACAAGATTATAATAAGAAAATAGCTAAGATTCAATATAATAGTTTAAATTTGCCAAGTACACTACAATTTGCAAATGGTAATAGCACGAATTACTTATATGGTGCTGATGGTATGAAACGACGAGTAACCCATAAAACAGCAATTGCCAATATTTCCGTACCAATGGGACAGATAAAGGAATTGGCAAGTAGTCAGATTTCTCAGACTAATACTACTGACTATTGTAGTAATGTGATCTATGAAAATGGAGTTCTAAGCATGATTCTCACTGAAGAAGGTTATGTGACGTTAAGTGGAGATGCTCCTATTTATCATTATTACTTGAAAGATCATCAAGGCAATAATCGGGTTGTCATAAATCAGGCAAGTACGGTTGAGCAGATTAACCATTATTATCCTTTTGGCGGTTTGTTTGAGGTAAATACTACTACTTCAGGTATTCAGTCTTATAAATATAATGGGAAGGAATTGGATAGAATACATGGGGTTGATTGGTATGATTATGAGGCGAGAATGTATGATGGGGCATTAGGGCGATTTACGACGGTGGATCCATTGACGGAGAAGTATTATTCAACAAATCTTTATGCTTATTGCAAAAATAACCCTATTAACAGAATTGATCCAGACGGAAAGGATGATTATCTTTTAGAACCTAGAGGTAGATTGCATAATTGTACCCCTTATGCACAAAGAGGGAAAAGTGGCGTTGATAAACTCCATAGTTATTCAGGAAATAGCAAAAGCCCTATGGGGAAAAGTATTACAGTAAAATCCGGTTTACTCTCTCAAATGTTAGAAGTACAAAAGAAAGAAGAAGGATATAGTACTTATGGTAGCACTCGAAATATAGAGGATGCTGCAGAAGTTTTCAAATTTGCCGCAGATAACAGTAAGGCTGAATGGAAGTTCGATGTATACAATGATGATGGTGCATTTACAGCTGTTGTTGCTACGGATCAGAAAGAAAACAATGTTCAAAATGGAGATTACGCTCAAAAAGAATTGTCTGTAAATGGTACAAAAGTAGTAAATATTCATTCTCATCCTGATCCTAATGGTACTAAGGGAGGCTCTGATAAAGATATGGAGAATGCCAAGCGAAGTTCTGCAAGAAATGGTGTGTATTTTAAAGCTAACCAAACTTTATATGAATATAATGGTACCCAATCGAACATTAGAGAGATACCCATTCAAAGTGCAGTTGACCTTTTAAGGCAGTTAGGTATTTATTAAAAAGATATTGATCATGGATAGAACAAAAGCTATATTAATTTGTCTGTCGTGCATTCTTTGGGGCTGCACTTATAGGTCGAATGATTTCTATCAGAGGGCTATTAATTATGTCATTCCCCTTGTAGATAGCGGATATATCGTTGATGACTATATTCATCTATATGAGTTGGCAACGAACGATTCAAATAGTGTCTACGAAATCTCTGGCATGAATAGTCCGTTCAGTAGACCGGAATACCCGTCTAAAATAATAAGAGAGAAAGGTAAATACTTTTGTTTTACAGAATTGGATGAGCCAGAATTATCTGCAGAGCAAGTATATAAGTTAACTAATCAATACAATGCAACTTTTGAAAGTTCAAACTTAGATTTCTGGCTTCTAGGTATTTCCAAATATAAAAAAGATAGAGTATTAATCAAAGATAGTACAGTACGTGTTAGACTAATTGAGTATTCCGATCTTTGGCCTTATCTTTCAGGAGGTAAACCGAACGATAACGCTCTTTTCATGTGTTTGTCTTCTCACAACTTGGTGCTTTCGAGATCAGATACTTTAATTCCTGATAGTCTGATTTTTTATATACAAGAGGTTTCAGGCGAAATTGATATCTATAATAGAACCGATTCTGCATTTGTTTTCTTTCCTGATAACCAAGGGAGAACCTATACAGTCGTAAATGGAATTGATATACTTGAACTTTTTATACAAGAATCATTTCCTGTAGAAGTCGCTCCTCATGATTCTCAAACATTGCACTATGTAAGCAAAAAGAATAAGTCTTTTTTTCAGAATCTATCAACTAATCATACGTGGGATGCCTTATACAGGCTATTTTCTGATTCAACATTCTGCTTTTTGAAAGCAAATGGTGAAAATGTATCTATTCGTTTATTACACAATGATTTTCGTATTTCTAGTAAGATTATGGATGATTCTGGAAAAGTTTTAGATGAACTTTGGAATGAAAGAGTATTTAATAAGGAAGAACGCTTGCAAAGATTTTTTAGCTATTAAGAGAAAGTAGAAGAGTGATGATTGAGAGATTACAAAGATATGGCAAACTTAATGGCAATAATAGCGAGAATAATGCAGTGTTTATTCTTTGAGAGCATGAATAATCCTATTTTCTTTAAGTCACTACCCCAACAAGAACCATGGTATAAATTATATAATTTGCTTCGTGATTCAACTTTTTACTTTCAAAATGAAAAAGGAAAGTATATAAAATATTCTATTCCTTTTGGTGATACCTATTGGCTTTTTGGTGTAAAGGATAGTCTAGGACATAATTTGTATGATCTCTATAAAAGAGGGGTAAAAGAGAATTTGAAGAATATAGAAAGTTTTGATGAATGGGATTCTAATTGATATCATACAGGTATTCAGAAAACGTCATGGAGATTTGGGAAGCTTGATTACAATTGAATATTCATTAGTTATTGATTCTGTTGATGTGTCCGGACGTTATATTCCCGAATTATCAGGTATCCATTTTTTATATAGTCGAGACAGTTTAATCAACAGACAAACAAATGAAAAATATTACAATCAAAAGTTCGTAAAAAAATAGAAAGCATACACTAAAAGCTACTAATTGTGACTAAAGAATACATCTGAAGGAGGTTATCAGGGAATTCAGCGATCAATAAAAAGTTGGCTCAGGTTACTCTCACTACTCTCACTATTAAAGTAGCTTATTGATAATTAGACTATTAAGTGTGGGTGAGAGTAAAAATCCGGCGTGAGAGTAAACCGCTTACTCTCACTTTCTGAATTTGCATTTTTATGGATTAACTTATTATTTTACAATGAAATACCCAGTATTTAGTATCTATATTGAGGCTGTCTGTAATCTGGTGTTTTTTTAGACTTTTCTCCCCGCGTAAACGATGAATATGTCACATTGCTATGATTTACTTGAGAAACTTGAATGAGGGATTAATAGGTTTTACATGAGAGATTGTATTATTCTGTCTTAAGGAAGATCCTGTTCAGCCTTAGGAATTATCAGCTATCAACCTTGGTTAACAGGCCTATCAACCTTGGTTAACAGGCTCGTCAACCAAGGTTGATAGAGTTGTTAACCAAGGTTGACACCTTTTCAGAGTTACTGCAAATACACAAAATCAATGAGGTAAAGTAAAGTGAAGCCTAGTTGCTATTCAGTTAGCATCAAAGCTTCTGCCGCAGAATGAATGGGCCAACTATTCCGCCGTACGCAAAATGAACGTCGTAGCTCCAATGGTAACAATGGCTCCGTCTTCAATGCGAATGCGATCTTTATTTCCTAGTATTTCATTATTCAGGAAAGTTCCGGTCAGACTGGGAGCATCCTGCAGAGTATAAACAAGCACGCCTTGCTTATTGCGCTTCACGTTAATAATGCAGTGACGACGATCCATACTCATATCCGAAGTTTCAATGGGAGTATTGATATTAGTACCAACACAACGACGCCCAATCACATTATTGCCCTCCTGCAAAGGTAACACTTGCTTAAATCCGAATACATTCTCAATCACCGTAATGCTACCGAAAGCATCCTTGAATTCTTCTTCGTCAGGACGTTCTTCTTTTTGAGGAGCACGCATTTTGGTTTTTCCCAGACGAATACTAAATTGCTTACCACAATGCTCACAAACGAAAACCAAAGATTGGCCTTCGCTATATTTTGTTTCATCAAATAAAAGATAGTTCTCACATTTAGGGCAACGGATACGCTTCATGACAATTACAAATTAAAGAATTAAAAATTAAAGCAAAGTAAATGCTTCCTACTTCTTCAAAACCCAAGCATTCTTATATGTTTCATCCTGGCGAATTCTAGCCAATGCTTGATAGGCCTCTACTTCCGTCCCGCAAGATTCAATGCTAACACGCATTTTACCATCACCGACAATCGCTTTTGCACCCTTAAAACCTTTAGAAATCAACTGAGCAGCCATTGTTTCTGCATCTTGTTCAGTTCCAACGCTGGCAATGATAATATGATAAGGTCTTTTAGGAGTTGCAATAACCGGTTTAGCTGTAGCAGGCTGTACATTCTGCTTGGGAGCTTCAGTCGTTGTAGCTGAATGGGAGGCTTCTTCCTTCACTTTTGTTTCAGAAGCAACAGCTGGTGTTTTGCCAACCTTAACTTCTCTGACAGCAACAGGAGCTACAACTTTCTTAGTTCCGGCTTGTTTATCTGTTGCAGATTTGCGTGTAGGAGTATTCTGCTTTACAACAATCGGTGTAATGGCCAGAGATTGTTTTTCTATTTTTTCAAATAATTCATCCGGAAGTAATTTTGCATAGTTTTCCTCTATCACTTCTGTATTTTCTATCGGAGTAGAAAAAAAGAAAGAAAGCACTATAGCAGCTACTACTGCAGCAGCATTTGTCAGATATGCACGATTAATTTTGATTGCGAAAGTACGCTTTTCTTCCTTAACAACAGTAGGCATTGAATAAGAAACAGCCTTTTCTGCCTGTGGCTTTCCCAAAGCAGATAATTCCTTCATTTCAAATGCATCCAAGCCGTATAAATAGGGAGTTGTGATTTTATTATCGTATGGTGCGAAGTCGAAAGTGTTATGAATCGTATAACGTACTTCGCCAACATTGGGCAAATCAACCTTACCTTCTTCGTGTAAAACAGAAATCAATTCATTCACTTTACGTTCTACCATCTTGGTAGCATCAGAAAAGTTGGTTCCATATACAGACATATAAGATTGAACCAGCAAACCGTCATTCATCTTCAGTTGTGGGTTAAAACCGATGATACGGGTAGGAGGCAGGAAAATATTCTCTTCTTTCACTCTCGTAGACGGAGCATAATGAGCAACAAATCCTCCCAAACCCGGAACAATGACGCAGTCATTTTCCAATAACAAAGTTTCTATATGTTGTGCCAATTCAATCATGGTACAAAAGTAACGGAAATCTCGGATATAAGCCAGTTTCAGGGCATTTTTCTTTCAACAACTTATCAACAATATGGAATAACACAATGCTTTCTTTGAATAAAAGCCAGCTAATTCGTTAATACCTACACGAAAATACTATATTCTACCTTGGAGCATTAATGCACAAATAATAGACAATTCAACAATAAACTCATAAAACTAACGTTTATTGGCATAAGAAAGCTATTTTTGCAACCGATCAATCTATAAAATATAAAAATATACGATGAAGATTAAAACGCTGATATTTGCTTTTACTATTATATTATTGACGTCGTGCAAAACGACGACTAATAACATCACCTATTTTCAGGATTTGAATAACCAATCGGCAGTTACTACAGGAAAAGCTGTGAATTATACTCCGCGTATAGCTCCCGATGACCAATTATCCATAACTGTATCAGGTATGGACCCTAATGCAGTCGCCACATTCAACATACCACTTGCCAGCTATCTGGCACCTGGAGAAACAAATGTGACCTCCACACCTGTACTTCATACATATCTGGTCAATTCACATGGAGAAATTGACTTTCCAGTATTAGGTAAACTTCAAGTTGGTGGAATGACACGTAGCGAACTTACCGATATGATGACTAAAAGGATTTCTGCCTATGTAAAATCTCCAATTGTTACAATACAAATACGGAACTTTAAAGTCTCTGTATTAGGAGAAGTAAACAAACCAGGAACCGTAAATGTACCTAATGAGCGCTTATCTATACTTGATGCTCTTGGCATGGCAGGTGACTTGACAATTTATGGAAATCGCACCAATGTGCTACTAATTCGCGATAATAATGGACTAAAAGAATATCATCGTTTTGACCTTACTTCTGCAGAAATGCTAACATCTCCTTATTACTATTTGCAGCAAAATGATGTTCTCTATGTAGAACCAAACAAAGCACGAAAAGGAAATGCGAAATATAGTCAAAATGGGCAGTTTAACGTATCATTGGCTTCAACTATAATTAGCGCTTTATCTGTATTAGCATCACTAGGTATCGCATTGTTAGTAAAATAACCTCTTTTGTTTATGAATGACGAAAATATACATATTGGAAAGCTATTAAAACAGTTTCTTTGCTATTGGAAGATCTACATACCCATTGGAATTATCTGTCTGATTACCGCTATATGCTTTCTGATAGTCACACCTAAAGAATATGAATTTACTGCTCGGATGCGACTAATTGGCAACAACCATGGTATGATGTCTGAGTTGAAAATGTTAAAAACCAGTGGTATTAGTGCATTACTTGGGGGTAGTACTTCAGGCATTAGTATAGAAGATGAGATTATTGTACTAACATCACGTACTAACATGACCAAAGCCATTCTTCAAACTAATTACCAAATGGAGATACGGCAACAACGTGGTTTGAAGAAAGTATTACTTTATGGAAAAGATGTCCCCTTTACCGTTCTTTTTCCTGAACAGTTTTTAGATACTATCAGTGAACCGGTAAAGATAAAAATGACATTATCAAATGGAATGATGCAGTCAGCAAAAATTCAATCAGAGCTATTTGAAACCATGAAAGTGCAAGATCAATCTTTACCTTGTCGCTTACAGCTTCCGGTTGGTACAATAATGCTTGCTCCCAATAGTGAGATTTCAACTTTTGACAAACAAACATTCAATATAAAGATCACTCCGTTGCAAAAAGTTTATGAAGATCTATATAAAAAGATAACAGCTGGGGCAGAAGAAACTATTTCTGATATCATATTATTGAGTTTTGACAACGAAAACAAACAGCGTGGACGTGATTTTCTGAATGAATTAATGTCTGTTTTCAATCAATACTCAAGAAATGTAAAAGTACAAGAAGCGGAACTTAACGCCCAATTTGTAAGAAGTCGCTTGGATACAATCACTACGGAACTTGCCTATCTGGAACATAAAATTGAAACTTACAAGAAACTGAATAACATTCCAGAACCCACACTGTATGCCAAGGTTGCCATGACAGGAAAACAAGAATTAGAAAGTGTGATTTTAGAAATTGAAGCACGTATAAAAATGATGGATTATGTAGTGGAATATATGCAAAATCCAGAAAATGAATATGCTTCTATTCCTGCCTTTGAGGGAATAGGAGAGAAATCTATCGCTTTGTATAATCAATTAGTACTTGACCGTGAACGTCTACTACTTGCTTCTGAAAAAGGGAATCCAGCCTTATTGCTTGCCGATAAACAATTGGCAGAACAACGTAAAATGTTGTTGGAAACAATCGCTGCAACTCGAAATAGCATCAAAGCCAGTCTAAATGAACTCAACAAGAAAAATCATATATTCAACAGTCAACTGAGTGAACTGCCCACACAGGAACGAGAATATATTGAGATGAAACGCCAACAGAAAATCAAGGAAACGATTTACCTGTTCCTCATGCAAAAATTACAAGAAAAGAGTTTGATAAACTCTCCAGATGAACAAGCTGGAAGAATAGTGGATGCTGCTTATTGTTCGGCAAAACCCGTTTTTCCCAAGAAATTGATTGTATTGGCAATAGCTTTTATAATAGCTTGCATCCTTTCCTTAATTAGTATTTATTTGAAAGTATTCGTTTTTACAAAAAGATAATCTCATGCTTTCACAGCTAGTCTGCTCAAAAAACAATTTATTCTTTGCCTTTCTTGTGGCAGGCTACATCTTTGGTGTCATCTTATATGATTTCATAGAATTTAAATATACTGATGAATTAATGGCACTTTTCCTATGTTTATTTGCAGGCATTGTGGTTTGGGAAAGAAAAGCATGGAAAGAGCTGATTCCTGTGACGATTGTTGTTTTCATCTTCTTTTTTTATACCATTTATTCATTTATAATACAGAGTAATATTCCGAAAGCCATTCTTACAGATTTACTCATTCAGATAAAACCTTTTCTCGGATTTTATTGTGCCTACCTAATTGCTCCACAGCTTTCATCTTCTCAAAAATACTTTATCAGCATTCTTTGTTTAATAGTAGGAGGATTATTGATTATTGTTGGGTTATCAGGTCAAATTGATTTCGTGTTTGGACATCCTTCCCGTTTTGCAACTGCGGCTATTGCTACCGCTTTTTTATTTCTTTATTGCAGCACTTATAAATGGAGTGATATCCTTATATTCCTATTTTTGCTAACCATAGGCTTTTTCTCTACCCGAGCTAAATTTTACGGTTTTTGGGTAGTGGCTATCAGCCTTATAGTATTTACTAAATTAGGCGGCCAGATGCGCTTAAACTGGAAAAGTATTGCAGCAGGTATCCTTATATGTCTACTCGCCATTTGGTTTGCCAAAGAGAAAATAATAATTTATTATGTCGATGGAATGATGAATTCCCGCGAAATGTGGAGTCGGCCTGCCATGTTATTTACATCTGGACAAATTTTTTATGACTATTTCCCATTTGGATGTGGACTAGGAAGTTTTGGTACTTTTGCATCAGCTGAATATTATTCTCCTATTTACGAAATGTATGGACTTAACCATATATGGGGGTTATCAAAGAATATGCCTATTTTTATTTGCGATGCTTTTTATCCGGAATTAGCCCAGTTTGGAATAATTGGAGCTATATTATACTTTTTTTTCTGGTATACAATTATCCGGAAATCAGCTTCCCAAAACATACAAAAGAGTACCTGTATCTGGATGATCTTTATATTCTTTCTTATTGAGGGTATAGCAGACTCCACTTTTACACATAATCGCGGATTATTTATTTTGATAATATTAGCCCTCATGATAATAAGAAAAGATGAAGTTGAACAGCGAAACATATAAAAAAGGTGCCATTCATTCATCTTTCTTTAGTGTGCTGGCTAAAGGGGTGGCATTTATGCAACATTTACTGATTGCTTATTATTTTGGTGCCAATACCGGAACTGACTTATATTTCTATTTATTTAATCTGGTAATAATGATAGGAGGAATGATACAGACAATTACAACTTCAATCCTCATACCACAATCTATGCTATTACGACATTCTATTTCTACAAAAGCTGAAATGAAATATCTGAATGCTTTTATGTATAGCTTTATCTTTATTATTTTCTTACTCATATTTCTTGTAAGTCTTGGAGGAGATAAAGTACCGGAATTAATAACCAATTTCCCAACAGATGAGATAAAAAAATACATATCTATTTATTATGCATCTCTTATATTGATGATACTTATGGCCACCAATCTGTATCTGACAGAAATATTAGTTTCATTCAAATTTTTTTCTTTACCTTTAGTTTGCAATTTGTTACTGAATGGAGGAATTATCTTTGCTTTACTATTATTTAATAATACAATAGGTGTCGTATCTATGATATATGGAAGCTGTATAGCCAGTGTAATTAATATAATAATACTAATTATTCTCATGAGGAGGAAGTTACAGTGGAAGTTCTTTTTAGTTGATTTTTCTGTTATTTCCTCCCAATGGAAATCCATAACTGGACTAGCTATTAATCAGGGAGTGGTCATTTTTTCTTCTACTTTTCCTATGTATTTGTTATCCTATTATCAACCGGGAGTCATAACCATAATCAATTATGCACAAAAATTCATCCAGGCTCCTTTAGCATGGATACAACAATTTACAGCAGTACTACAAATAAAACTCAATAATTTAAAAAGCAATAGGAAAGAAAATGAAATCTACCAATCAGCTTCTCAGATAGCAATTCGCTTATTCTTACTCACTTTGTTTACATCACTAGTAATATTCTTATTACGTGATTTCATTGCCGAAACTCTTTTTGGATTAGGGAAAATGCCTATCGAAGCAGGAAATAAACTATCTCATCTTATCGGTTTACTAACATTCAGTATGCCTTTTACAGCTATGAGTTTAGCCTATATGAAAGTATTTTTCACGCAGGGATATATTCGGCAATATATTAGTATTATGGTATTTGTAAATATCATATCTTGTATAATGTATGCCGTCTCCATTTATTATTGGCAAGAAAACGGATATGCTTTTGTATACATATTCATCGAAATGCTTACCACATTGATAATATGGCTCTATTTACAGAAACGATTAGAGAAGAAAATACATCATTTATAATTTGAGAATATATGAACTATATTGTTTTTGATAATTTCCATGATAATAATGGATATATAGTCGAAGCACTGAGAAAAAAGGGAGTCGACATAGAAGAAATATATTCTCCAGATAGCAAATATAAATGGATTGCATGGCTAAAAGGAGTATTGAATGCTATTCTAAAGTCTTCTTCTGGCGACACATTAATATTTTGGTATGATTTTCAGGGTATTATCTTTTGGGGGGTATGTAAACTACTTTGGACAGAAAGAAGAATCATAATTCTGAATCTCTTATTGAAAAACAAACCGACTTTCAAAAATAAAATTGTATCATACTTATATAAATCAGCATTACAAGCAAATAATGTAGAAGCCACAGTAACATCCCTAGAATATGGTGAAGCACTAAATAGTCAACTAAGAATTAAAAGTTCATATATGCTTTTGCATGATGTCTATCCTTTTGACGAAAAGGAAGAAACAGAATATAAAAACTATGGAACCAAAGTATTTTGTGGAGGAAATAATGGTAGAGATTGGGAGTTAGCTATAAAAATTGGTCAAAGTATGCCGAATGTACAATTTACTTTGGTTATGCCCACTTTTATTCAAAAATATTATTCAAAAATTAAAATATCCGATAATATACACATTTTGGGGAATGTATCATTGGTTGAGTTTAATAAATTGCTACAAGAGTCATCCATTGTAATGCTTCCACTTAATACTGATGCACCTGCAGGACTCATTGTTATATTCCAGGCTGCATCGCAACAGAAAACAGTCATAACAACATCCACTCCAGTAACCAAGGAATATATTGATAACAAAACAGGAGTACTTTGTGAAAACAATATTGACCAATTTAGAAAAGAGATAGAGTATCATTTGCAACACCCTGACATTGCTAAAGCGAAAGGAAAAGCGTTGTATAACAAACTAAGATCAGAGTGCTCAAAAGAACTATATACCAGTAAACTTTATAATATTTTACTTCATAATGAAAACCGTATCGGTCATACTTGCATCCTATAATGGCGAAAAATATATAAAAGAGCAAATAGATTCTATCCTTGCCCAAACTTACCCTATTTATGAAATACTAATAGGAGATGACGGAAGTGCGGATAATACGATGAGCATTTTAAATGATTATGCATGTAAATATGGGAATATTAAAATCATATCATCGAATGGCAAGCATGGAGTCAATTATAATTTTAAGCGATTAATGGATACTGCATCTGGCAACTATATCGCTATATCAGATCAAGATGACATATGGTTTCCTGAGAAAATAGAAATAATGATGAGAGAAATAGGAACTCATGTACTTGCCTATAGTGATGCTATACCTTTCTCTGGAATGCTCATTCCTTATAATAAAGAGCAAAGTGTTGAATTTGACTCATATATACCAGAAAATAGTATTGAAGATATCATGTTTAATAATGTAGTATCAGGACACCGAATGTTGGTAAAGAAGGAATTTATCAATGAAATTCATGAATGGAACTTTGATGTTTACTACGATTGGTGGTTAGCTATTTCAGCGTCATATCGCAATAGTATAATCTACATTCCTTGCCCTTTAGTTTTTTGGCGAAGACACGATCACTCTATGACACTTCTTAGCCCCAAGAGAGAGAAAAAAATATTTAAGGTGTTTAAATTTATAAGAAGAAGACATTCATATTTTCAATCTTTGCTAAAGCTATTCAATGATTTAGGTATTGAAAATGAGAAGCAGCTTATAATATATAAATTAGCCCATAAATTTGCCTCAAGATCTGTATGCATTAATCTATATGGTTGTTTTTACTATTGCATTAAGATAAAATCAAGACTATCATATAGTACCTTTATAAAACCACTAAAAATGTGGTCTAAATGAATATATAAGCTATGAAGATTCTACTTGTCAATAAATTCCTTTATCTTCGAGGCGGAGATTGCATTCATACCCTGAATCTTGGCCAGATGTTGCGCAAAATGGGACATACCGTTCGCTTCTATGCTATGGATCATTCAAAAAACATAGAAAATGAGAATAGATTTTTTTATGCAAAAGAAATTAATTTTTCTTCTACTAAGCTATCTGGTAAATTTGAAGCTACCAGACGTATCTTATGGGGAACAGGAATAGAAAATGGGTTCCAAAAATTATTGAAAGATTTTCATCCAGATATAGTACATTTAAATAATATTCATTCTTATCTTTCACCTCTGATCGCCAAACTTGCACAGAAACAGGGCATTAAAGTGATCTGGACACTTCATGATTACAAATTGATATGTCCAACCTATAATTGTCTTTGCAAAGGAAAAATTTGTGAGGCCTGCTTCAGTAATAAAACGAATATAATACTTCGTAAATGTATGAAGAATAATCTTTTAGCAAGTGTATTAGCATGGGGAGAAGCCGTAAATTGGAATAAGAATAAACTTTCTGCATGGACAGATATATTTATTTGTCCCAGTCACTTTATGGCAAAGAAAATGCAGCAAGGAGGTTATCCAGCAGATAAATTGCAAGTTATTAGTAACTTTATAGGGGAAGAACAAGCAGAATATATAAAAAATACAACTTATCCCGCACAAGAGAAGGCTTATGCATATATAGGACGGCTTTCAAGAGAAAAAGGAATTGATTCGCTTTTAAAGGCTGCATCCCAACTACCTTATAGACTATATATTGCAGGTACCGGTCCATTAGAAGTAGAGTTGAAGAAGAAATATACTACAAATAATATTGTATTCCTTGGACACTTGACAATGGAAGATACTATAAATCTTCTAAGAAAAGTGTGCTTTACTGTTATTCCATCAATTTGGTATGAAAATAATCCCCTCAGCGTAATTGAATCTCTATGCTGTGGTACTCCTGTATTAGGTCGAGATATTGGAGGAATACCTGAATTATTAGAATCAGATAACTGTAACCTTCTTTTTACACAAGATGAAGAATTGCCGGCACTTATCACTAAAATGTTTGATACGGTTGTCTCTAATAATCGAAATGAATTATCTGCCACTTCACTACGACGTTTTTCTAGTGAGCAATATTATCGAAAGTGGCTTAAGATTGTAGAATAAGAAATAATGTTTTCGTAAATTAATAAATAGTATATATACATGAAATCTGCTATAAGTTTGCCTACTGATATGTGTATCATCGTTACATACCGCTGCCCGATGCAGTGCCAGATGTGTAATATATGGCAAAATCCTACAGATCAGCACCAGGAGATAACTCCTATGGAAATGGAAAGACTTCCTAAAGTTAAGTTTATTAATATAACAGGAGGAGAACCATTTGTCCGGGAAGATCTTGAAGAGATTGTAGAAGTCGCATTCCGCAAATCTCCCCGTGTTGTTATATCTACTTCGGGATGGTTTGAAGAACGAATCATTCGTTTGGCCGAGAAATTTCCTAAAATAGGAATACGTATTAGTATCGAAGGGCTGTCTCTAAAAAATGATGAGCTCCGGGGGAGGAAAGGAGGTTTTGATAAGGGGCTCCGCACCTTATTACGTCTTAAAGAAATGGGAGTGAAAGATATAGGTTTCGGCATTACGGTATCTAATTCTAATTCCGCCGATATGCTTTCTCTATATAGATTGTCACGTTCGTTGGGAATGGAGTTCGCAACTGCCGCCTTACATAATTCATATTATTTTCATAAAACAGATAACACAATTACTAACCAAACAGAAGTTTGTGGAAATTTCAGTAAACTGATAGAATGGCAACTAAAAGAGAAGCATCCCAAATCTTGGTTCCGTGCATATTTTAACTGGGGGCTAATCAATTATGTAAAAGGGCAACCACGATTACTCCCTTGCGAAGCTGGATTGGTTAACTTCTTTGTAGATCCGTACGGTGATGTTTATCCCTGTAACGGACTGGAAAGCAAATACTGGAAAGAAAGTATGGGAAATATCCGAACTATGACCTCCTTTGAAGAACTATGGAGAAGTGAACAGGCTGAACACATCAGAAGTTGTGTGCGTAATTGCCCTAAAAATTGCTGGATGGTAGGCACTGCTGCCCCTGTCATGAAGAAATACGTGGCAATTCCCATGAAATGGGTAATAAATCAAAAAATACAATCGTTATTGGGACATCCCATAAACTTGGAGAATAAAGAAAAATGAAAATTGTTGTCACAGGTACCAGAGGTATTCCCGGCATACAGGGTGGGGTAGAGACACATTGTCAGGAACTCTATCCCTTGATTGCGGATGAACAACACGAGATCATCGTCATTCGTCGTCCCAACTATGCTGTGGATCGTTCTGTACAAATCTATAAACAAGTTGCTATTAAAGATATCAGCGCGCCCCGCAGCAAACACCTGGAAGCTTTTGTTCATACCTTTAAAGCTGTGATTTATGCTCGCAAAGTGAAAGCTGACATCGTTCATATTCATGCTGTGGGACCAGCTCTGATGACTCCTGTCGCGCGTTTGTTGGGTATGAAAGTCGTGATAACACATCATGGTCCCGATTATGACCGTGATAAATGGGGACGTTTTGCCAAGTGGATACTATGTATGGGAGAAAGAGCAGGAGTCTATTATGCCAATCATATAATTGTAATATCAGAACATATACGGCAAATAATATATCATCAGTATTCAGCAAAAAGAAACGTCACGCTGATACACAATGGAGTAAATGTACCAACGCGTGTAATTGGTACAGAATATCTTGAAAGTTTAGATTTGACAGAATATGGATATGTTTTGGCTGTAGGACGTTTTGTGAAAGAAAAAAACTTAGACCAACTGGTTGAAGCTTTCACGCAACTTTCTTCACCTTCTATGAAATTAGTAATAGCCGGAGATGCCGACTTTCAAGATGAATATGCTCAAAAGCTAAAAGAAGTATGTTGGAAACAGAAAAATATTTGCCTGACAGGTTTTATAAAAGGAGATAAACTAGCACAATTATATACATATGCAAAAGTATTTGTATTGCCATCCACCCACGAAGGTCTACCTATTGCATTGCTTGAAGCGATGAGCTATGGTTGCCCGGTACTGGCAAGTGATATTCCTGCCAACAAAGAAATAGGACTGCCTGATGAATGTTATTTCAGAAATGGCGATTTTAGTAATTTGCTTCACACCCTAAAAGAAAAGATAGAAATATCTCAGAGCAAACGGATTACTTATGATCTATCATCTTATAGTTGGCATCACATTGCTCAACAGACTAAAGAAATCTATGATTCTTTAATTGTCTAAAACAATATAGGCAAAAGTTTACCGTTCTATAATTCAAAGTACGCTATATTTTAAGAATGAATATACAGTCTCCATTATATAATTTTCCGCTGCAACGGAAAGGTAACCAATTTATAAAAAGAACTCTCGATATTATATTTGCATCGATAGTTTTGATTCTTATATATCCACTGGCTTATATCATTATTGGGTGTTGCATCAAAATAATGATGCCTGGTAAAATAATCTTTTCACAAAAAAGACATGGACAATATGGGAAAGTATTTACCTGTTATAAATTCCGTTCTATGTTGCCAAATGGTGAAGCTGATATACAGCAGGCATCTCATGAAGATCCGCGTATCACTCCTCTTGGGCGTTTCTTACGTATCACCAGTCTTGATGAATTACCTCAATTTTGGAATGTTCTCAAAGGAGATATGTCTATAGTAGGACCACGTCCTCATATGCTGATACACACGGAGCAATATTGCAATATTATTCCTGAATACAACAAAAGGCTTATGGTTAAACCGGGAATAACGGGCTGGGCACAGATACACAACTTGCGTGGTGAAACGGAAAAGTTGGACAAGATGAAGAAAAGAGTGGAATATGATATATGGTATATTGAGCATTGGTCATTCTTATTAGACCTAAGAATAATGCTGAGCACAGCGAAAATCATATTTCGATAAGCCTATGCGTAAAGTCTGCTACATACTCACAATCCTGTTTTGTTTCTCTGCATCCTCCGTGATGACAGCACAAAATGGCCTGAAACAACAGAATGTTTCATCTTTCGTTGAATATGGAGCATCTGTCCACACGGGCGATAATACTCCTTTATGGCAAGTAAGTAATCAGCATGGGCTTTCCTCTATCGACAATAATACTTACTTAAGAGGTGGTGCTTTCTATACAGATACAATCCGCCAATGGAGGTTGGAAGGTGGACTGGATATGGCAGTGGCTGCAGGATTTACATCTACCTTTGTTTTGCAACAGGCATACGCAGATATTCGATACAAATGGATAGGATTACTTATTGGTAGTAAAGAGATTAATTCCCCTTTATTAAACCGAGAATTAAGTAGCGGAGGATTACTCTGGTCAGGAAATGCAAGACCCATTCCGCAAGTATGGATAGGCCTTCCTGAATATGTACAGATACTGCCACGCCTTGCCTTGAAAGCAGAAATATCATACGGATGGTTTACTGACAATAAATACCAAGAAGAAAAGGTTGGAGAAGATTTCTGGTATACCAAGAGTATCAAATACCATCACAAGAGTGGATTTCTCCGCATCGGTGTACCACAAGGTAAATGGCAACTGGATTTAGGTATGAGCCTGGATGTACAATTTGGCGGTTACAAAAGTGCCGGAATAGATGCAGGAGATTTGGGAAATAGTTGGAAAGATTATTTCAAAGTATTTATCCCGACTCATGGAGATGACAGTAGTCCGGAGGGTGAACAGATAGCTTATCAAGGTAATTTTATGGGCAGTGAGCATATCCGGATGACCTATCGTCACAATGATTTCTCAATTAGTGCCTATATGGAAAACTATTATGATGATTTCAGCGGAATGGGTAAGCTCAATGGATTTGACGGATTGTGGGGAGTCGAGTATAAATCCAATCATAAGCAAGCTATCAATGGTTTCGTTCTGGAATATTATCAAACTACCAACCAAAGTGGTCCGATGCATGGGTTAGACTTCAGTGAGGTAAAGAAGACAGGGGGAGCCGATGACTACTATAATAATGATTGGTATCCCGGTTGGGTACATTGGGGGATGAGCATGGCCAATCCGTTGATAGCTTCTCCTATTTACAACAAAGATGGCGATATGACCTTCAAATATAATCGTGTACGAGCTATGCATTTAGGCTGGAGTGGAGACATCAGCAGTGAATGGACATACCTCGCAAAACTGTCATATAACAAAACTTGGGGAACTCCTTTCAAACCTATACCTGATATATTAGAAAATTTTTCTACTTTTGCATCAATTATCTATACTCCTCGTAAATGGAAGGGATGGAGGTTCAATGCTTCTATCGCTTTTGATACCGGAGAGATATATGGCGACAATTTAGGTTGCCAGTTGAAAGTACGAAAAATATTCTAAAGAAATGAATTACATACAGACGGAAATTGATGGCGTATGGTTGATTGAGCCAAAAGTGTTTCGCGACGAACGCGGGTATTTTATGGAAGCCTTTAAAGAGGAAGATTTTAAAGCGCACATAGGTGATGTACATTTCGTTCAGGACAATGAATCGAAATCCTCTTTCGGCGTGTTACGCGGACTACACTATCAAAAAGGAGAATACTGCCAGTCGAAACTGGTACGTGTCATTAAAGGAAAAGTTCTGGATGTGGCAGTAGACCTGCGGCGGACATCCCCGACGTTCGGCAAATATGTCAGCGTGGAACTGAGTGAAGAGAACCAACGCCAGTTCTTCATTCCCCGTGGTTTTGCACACGGTTTTCTGGTATTAAGCGACGAAGCTATTTTTACGTATAAAGTGGATAATGTGTACGCTCCACAGGCAGAAGCATCCATCCGCTTCAATGATGAAACGATAGGCATTGACTGGCCGGTTGCCGAAGAACATTTACTATTATCTCCTAAAGATAAAGCTGCTCCTCTTTTTAAGGATGCAGTATATTTTGAATAAAGAGTATGAAGATAGCTATTGTCGGTACAGGATATGTCGGTCTGGTGACTGGAACCTGTTTTGCAGAAATTGGTGTCAACGTTATTTGCGTAGACACGAACAGTGAGAAAATCGAAGCACTGAAGAAAGGTATCATTCCTATCTATGAGAGTGGTCTGGAAGAAATGGTAAACCGGAATGTGAAAGCCGGACGCCTACACTTCACAACTTCGCTGGAAAGTTGCCTGAATGAAGTGGACGTCATTTTCAGTGCCGTTGGTACTCCTCCTGATGAAGATGGAAGCGCTGACCTTAGTTATGTACTTGAAGTTGCCCGTACTATTGGCCGGAATATGCAAAAGTACATATTGGTAGTTACCAAAAGCACAGTTCCCGTTGGCACAGCTAAAAAAGTACGCGCTGCTATTCAGGAAGAATTGGATAAACGAAGCATTAACATTCAATTCGATGTAGCTTCTAATCCGGAATTTCTAAAAGAAGGTAACGCCATTAATGACTTCATGAGTCCCGACCGAGTAGTAGTAGGAGTAGAGTCCGAACGTGCAAAAAAGCTGATGAGCAAGCTTTACAAGCCGTTTTTGCTGAATAATTTCCGTGTTATATTTATGGATATTCCATCTGCCGAGATGACTAAATATGCAGCTAATTCAATGCTCGCCACCCGCATCAGTTTTATGAATGACATAGCTAATCTTTGCGAACTGGTAGGTGCGGATGTGAACATGGTGCGTAGCGGTATTGGTTCGGATACCCGTATTGGTCGTAAGTTTCTCTATCCCGGTATTGGTTATGGAGGTTCTTGCTTCCCAAAAGATGTGAAAGCACTCATTAAAACCGCTGAACAAAATGGCTACCAAATGCGTGTGTTGCATGCAGTAGAAGAAGTAAACGAACTGCAAAAAAGTATCCTTTTTGATAAGCTTTGCAAGCATTTCGACAATGACCTGAAAGGTAAAACAATTGCTTTGTGGGGGCTGGCTTTTAAACCGGAAACTGATGATATGCGTGAGGCACCTTCACTGGTCTTGATAGATAAATTACTTAAAGTCGGATGTAAAGTGCGCGCTTACGATCCTGCTGCAATGGACGAATGCCGCCGCCGGATAGGAGAGAGCATTTACTATGCAAGAGACATGTATGATGCCGTACTTGATGCTGATGCTTTGATGCTGGTTACTGAATGGAAGGAGTTCCGGTTACCGTCCTGGGCAGTTATCAAAAAAACAATGGAACGAGCTGTAGTGCTGGACGGGCGCAACATCTATGATAAAAAAGAAATGGAAGAGCAAGGATTTATTTATTATTGCATCGGACATTAAGAACATAAAACAGAGGGAGTTATGATAAAGTGGGGTACTATTTCTATAGTGCTCGTTATTGTGCTGACATCTTGCAATAACGTCAAAAGTGGAGAGACTTCCAGCAAGGAAGATCTGACCGCAAAGGAAATGTTGCAAGGTATCTGGATAGATGACGAGACGGATATGCCGTTAATGCGTATTAGCGGTGATACGATTTATTATGTCGACCCTCAAAATATTCCAGTTTATTTCAAGGTACTTCGCGACACAATATATGTACGAGGTAATACCCCTATAGCTTATAAAATAGACCGGCAGACAGAATACAGTTTCTGGTTCCATTCGCTTTCTGATGAAATCGTGAAATTGCATAAGTCAGAAAACCCGGAAGATACACTGTCATTCTCCAGTCAGAAAGCGGAAGCCATTCCCACTATCTCTGAAGTGGTGCAAAAGGATAGTGTGGTAATGTATAAAGGAACACGTTATCGGGGATACGTCTATATTAATCCTTCCAAGATGAAGGTAATCAGGACTACCTATTCAGATGAAGGAATTGGTATCGATAATGTATACTACGACAATGTGATTCATATCTGTGTCTATGAAGGCAAGAATTTACTGTACGGTCAAGATATAACCAAGAAAATGTTCCATACTGTCTTCCCGGAAGAAGTACTCAGCCAAATGATCCTTACTGATATGGATTTCATGGGAGTGAATGGAAAAGGCTATCACTATGAAGCTACGCTCCGTATTCCGGAAAGCTCCGTTTACCACCTTGTGGACCTGACTATTGATGCTAATAAAGAGCTACATATAAAAATGGTGGAGTAATAAAACTTCACCATTATTTCTTTTCAGGAGCTCTACCATTTCTTCCTTTTGGAGTTCCGCCTTTCTTCTTATTCCCAGCACCTTTATTTGTATTTCTGCCTCCCTTGGACGAGCGGAAGTTTCTCTTGCCTCTGCCATCATAACTACGTGGTTTGTATTCAGGTGCTTCGCCTAACTCCTCGGGTACAGCTATCTTATAAATCTCTTTCTCCAGGAAATTCTCTATTTGCTTGAAATTGCTTTGCTCCTTTTCGTTGATGAAAGTCAAAGCAACACCATCATTATTAGCACGTGCTGTACGGCCAATACGGTGAACGTAATCTTCGCTATCATGGGGAACATCGTAGTTGATCACAAGACGGATATCATCAATATCAATACCACGTGCCACAATGTCTGTAGCGACCAGAATGTTTACACGTCCGGCTTTAAATTCATGCATCACCTCCTCACGTTGAGCCTGTTCCAGATCTGAATGCATTTCACCCACATTCAACTTCATCATTTTTAGAGCTTTCGTCACCTCTTTTACCTTCAGTTTGGATGAAGCAAATATAATAACGCGTTCCGGTGTCTGCTCAGCAAAAAGGCTGCGAATGATACCCAATTTCTGATTCTCGTAACAAACATACGCTGCCTGTACGATCTTTTCAGCAGGACGGGAAACGGCAAGCTTAACTTCGGCAGGATTGTTGAGGATAGTGTTAGCGAGTTGCTGGATCTTGGCAGGCATGGTGGCAGAAAACATGATTGTTTGCCGTTCCTTGGGCAAGTATTTCACTATCTGCATAATGTCGTCATAGAATCCCATATCGAGCATACGGTCGGCTTCATCAAGAATGAAATAGGAAACACGCGAAAGATCAACATAGCCCAAGCTAAGATGAGCAATCAAGCGTCCCGGAGTAGCGATTACAACATCAGCTCCCAGCATCAACCCTTTTTTCTGTTGTTCAAAAAGTACTCCGTCATTACCACCATAGACAGCTACACTACTGACAGGCATAAAATAAGAAAAACCTTCCATCTGCTGGTCTATCTGCTGTGCCAACTCACGCGTAGGCGACATAACAATACAGTTGATAGCATCTTCCGGATGGTTACCCTCCGATAGTTTATTCAATACAGGCAGCAGATAAGCGGCTGTCTTACCAGTTCCGGTCTGTGCTACGGCTATCAAATCTCTGCCTTCAAGTATAACGGGGATGGATTTCTCTTGTATAGGTGTGCACTCGTCGAAGCGCATGGCTTCCAGTGCATCAAGCACCTGATCATTCAGTTGTAGTTCGGAAAACTTCATGTTTCTTTTTATTTAGCCGCAAAGATAGGAAATAAAGTGATTAACACAAAAGAATGAAGCGACTTTGCAATCCATTCCTTTAATAGCCCGGATGCTGCTCCCATCCCAGATTCATCTGTCTGATTTTCTCTGGGATAGGGAAGACGGTAGTATATCCGTTTTCCTCATCAGGCAGTTGCGGACGACTGCTGTAAGTACGGGTAAATTGTCTGAAACGAATTAGGTCCTGGCGTCTCCAACCTTCCCATGCAAATTCCAACTGACGTTCAGCAAGAAGATTTTCTAAAGTAGCAACACGTTCCGGTGCTCCTACACGAGTACGCACTTGGTTCAGTTCTTCATCTCCATCACGCCCGTCACGAACCTTAGCCTCACTCTTCATCAATAACACATCTGCATAACGGAATAAGACAATATCATTTTCCATCAGTTTACCATCTTTCATTGCTTTATCATCAATCTCATATTTCTTCATTCGGGCGCCGGCAGTCTTTTCGTAAGGTTCATCGGATATATCTAACTTTACTTTCCACGGCTCGTAAACCAAAACAGTTCCATCATCCAATTTTACAACGTTACCTTTCAAATCGTAGACTATACCTGCATAATAGCAGAAATCAAAACGAGGGTCTTGTAGATCGGTATCATATCCAAAGGTCTGCAGGGCTTCAATGGTAGCACTCGATCCGTTTTCACCGGATAACCCTAATGCTTTGGCATGATTATAATGGCGTGAACGGAAAAGATATTGCATCTGATTGGCGTACAGCGTTTTGCTCATAGGTATAGTAAAGATATTCTCAACGGAACTCTCATTGTATACAGCAAAATTAGCTGTATAATCCGGCTCGAGGCGATAGCCAAACGCTGTAATCTTATCACAATAAGTTTCTGCAGTCTGCCAGGCATTTAATGTAGTGCCATCTACTTCGAAAAAGATATTCTTTCCATCAGGACGAACACCATCTGTCCAGTTATTGTCTGTGTAAATTTCGGCATTCAGTGCCAACTTTGCCAGCAAAAAGTATGCAACAGGACGTGTCAAACGTCCGTAATAATTGCCGGAACGGTTGCTGAACTGGGCGGGCAGGAGTGGAGAGGCCTCTTGTAATTCCCTGACTACAAAGTCGAATACATTCTTACGCTCGCTCAACACTATATCTTTTGAAGCAACATTGGAGTGTAAAACCAGTGGTATACGTCCAAACAGATCCATCAGATAGTAATAGTACATTGCACGAAAAGCACGTACCTCGGCGCGATAGCCGGGGAGTTCCGCATCAGAGTGGGTTAGAGCATAGGTTTCTATATGTTCCAGAGAGTTGTTACTAAGCATAATTACCTTATAAAGATATTCCCAGGTGGCCTGTATTGCATCATTGTTTACACCCCATTTATGTAGAAATAATCCTTGCCAGAAACCACCATCATACCAGTCGCCACCTCGGGTAGGCATAATGGCTTCATCAGTGGTAAAAGTATTCAGGTCATAGATACCACGGCCGGTTCCTTGCAATCCCTGGCTATCAGCATTTCCACCTATGTAATTGTAGAGGGATGCCACTGCATTGAGATAGAGTTCAGAGATATTACTATAACCTTCCTCTTCGGGCAGTGCATCACGAGACTTTTCTTTCAGAAAACCGTCGCACGAAGCCATTCCCCAGCAAAGGGCAACTAAAATACAAAACGAACAAAATATAGAATTACGTTTCATGGCTTTAAGGTTTAGAAGTTTACACTAAGTCCGATAGTATATATGCGGTATAGAGGATAATTGCGTTTATCATCTATTCCCAGAGTAGCATTTACAGACGAACTGTTTATCATAGGCGTTAAGCCTGAGTAACCTGAAATTGTCGCCAGATTGTTAACAGTCAGGGACAGCCGGAGCGACTGCAAGTAACGGGTATTCTTCAACGGAACATTCCAGCCTAACGTAACATAATCGAAGTTAATGTAATCGCCATCTTCCAACCAGTAATCCGTAGCTGTCTGGTCTTTAATGTTCTGTGCAGGCGCTTTTTTCATGACGTTATAATCGGGGAAACTGTTCATATTCATATAAGTCAATGAGGTACCATTGTACACTTTATGGCCGAATGCACCGTTTATCTGTAGCGATATATCAAAATCTTTATAACGGAAACTGATATTGGAACCAAGTATCGTCTTTGGCACAGCCTGTCCTGCCACATAACGGTCTTCACCATCTTCCAGACTGACACCACCGCCATTCAGATCGGCAATCTGATAGGTATATCCACCATTTCCATCGGATACCAGCCCTGTACAATGGGGCAGATAGAATGCACCCAGAGGCTGACCCACAATCTGATAAACAATATGATTGTATCCACCGTGGAATCCAGCACCATCCAGTCCGGCGAGGCTCTTATATTCTGTAGCTGAAATATGTTCGCCCTGGTAGTTTCCGTCAAGAGAAAGTAATTTGTTTTGCTGGAAAGTCAGATTGGCATTGATATTCAGTTCCATGTCTTTGGTCTTCAGCGGAGTAATGCCGATAGATAGCTCTGTTCCATAATTACGCATAGAACCAATGTTTGCCAGTAAAGTATTATAAGTAAAAGGTGGTACACTCACGTTATAAAGATAAAGCATGTCCTTCGTCTTGGAATTGTAATAATTGGCAGTCAGCAGCAATCGGTTACCCAGCAAAGCTACTTCTATACCGGCATTGAATGTCTGCTTCACTTCCCACTTCAAATCCGGATTCGTATTCCTCAACTTATCCATTGTGACTACAGGTGTAGAACCTACCGGTGCAATACCATTAGGTCGCATCAAATTCAACGTAGTATATGAATCAATGCCGTTTTGATTGCCCGCCAAACCATATCCTGCACGGATTTTCAGATTATCGATAAAAGAAAGTTTTTCCATAAACTTCTCTTTACTAACTACCCATGCAACAGATACAGCCGGGAAAAATCCCCATTTATGATTACTGCCAAACTTGGAAGACGCATCCCCACGGGCATTCACCGTAAGGATATATCGATCATCATATGTATAATTCACGCGCCCCATAAAAGAAACCAAACGAGGGTCTTCGTAGTAGGAATTAGTTCCATCCCACGGACGAATGGCACCTCCCTGAAGATTATCATAACCTAATTTGTCATTACTGAAATTTGTAACTGTAGTATAAAATCCGGAATATTTGTCTTTCTGTATCTCTGCCAGTCCTAAAACATCAAAGAAGTGTTTCCTCCATTCTTTTTTATAAGACAGCATCAGGTTGCCCAGCAATGATTCCATTTTCTTGTCTCCTCTGTATGCCTGCCCTTGTGCCCAGACAGCAACTGGCAGATACTGCGCATTTTCTACTACATTATATGTATAGGAACCGAAAAAAGTCAGTTTCCATGCTTCGGCCAGATTGAATGTCAACCGGGCATGCGTACTGATATGCGATGTAGCATTCTTGTCTTTCACATCCATCCATGCCAACGGATGTGATAACTGGCTGGCATGAGCATATCCATCCCAGTTACCGGTCTCCGGATTCTTGTGATTCGGGAAAGTAGGATTATACGAAGCAGCAGAATAGAATACTTTGTGCAGATTCACCAGATTACGTTCCTTTTGTACGGAACCAAACATACCAAGATCACATTTAAGGAAATTATCGAATACATACTGTGTCATATTCATATTCGATGTGAAGTTCTGCAACTTTTCATTGACAATCACTCCTTCACGATTCATTAGAGCGAGTGAAACACGATAATTGGAAGTATTCGTTCCTCCCGAAAACGCAATATGATGATTATGCTGTAATCCCGTTTGCTCAATCTCTTTCTGGAAATCTGTATTGTTTCCCATATCCAAAATAGAGATGCCACGCTCCTGGGCCAATGTCCGGAATTCATTTCCATTGAGCATCCTCACTGTTTTATAACTCGAGGCAATGCCGAAACTTCCATTATAGTTAACGCTTGTACGCCCACTGACACCTTTTTTTGTAGTAATCTCAATCACACCCGATGCTCCGCGCGAACCGTATTGTGCAGTTTCCGAAGCATCCTTCAGGATAACAAAGCTTTCAATATCCGCCGGATAAATAGATGTAAGCATACTCAGGTCACCAAAAACTCCGTCTACAATAATTAACGGGTCATTTCCAGTAGTCAGGGAGGTAGTGCCACGCAGACGGACAGCGTCCAGCGCAGCAGGTCCATTCGAACCTTTCAGAATCGTCAATCCCGGTACCCGTCCACGGATGGCATCCAGCGGATTGGTAATCTGGTCTTTATTCATCTGATTTTCAGTAATTCTTTCCACCAGGCCAGAAAGATTTTTACGAAGTCCGGTGGCATATCCAACAGTGGTTATCGAATCAGGGAGGGGAACATGAAGTTTTGTTTGTGCGACAGCAGGTAAGCCGACTGCAACTAAAAGTAAAGAGAGACAGAATAGGTTCCTTATTCTCTTCATAGTATTCAAATTTAAGAGATTCCGCAAATATATATGTCACTATATGAAACAAATATATTTGCGGAATAGTTCAACTCATTTCGGCAAATCGATATATGAGTCTTTAAAGCCTAAGAAATAGAGTACCCCATCCAAACCAATCGTGTTAATAGATTGCTTTGCATTGGCAACCACTTTCGGTTTGGCATGGAAAGCAATGCCCAATCCAGCAACACCCAGCATCGGAAGATCATTCGCTCCGTCACCCACAGCAATGGTCTGAGCAATGTCTACCTTCTCTACCTGTGCAATGAGGCGCAACAATTCAGCTTTTCGCTTACCGTCTACCACATCTCCCAGATAACGGCCGGTCAACTTACCGTCCACTATTTCCAATTCATTGGCATATACATAATCAATGCCATATTTCTTTTGAAGATATTGCCCGAAATAAGTGAAACCACCGGAAAGAATGGCTATCTTGTAACCATACTTTTTCAATACATACATCAGGCGATCTACACCTTCCGTAATGGGCAGATTTTCTGCTATTTCCTGCATGACAGATTCATCCAGGCCTTTCAACAGAGCTACACGCTCACGGAAACTTTCAGTAAAATCTATCTCACCACGCATAGCACGCTCAGTGATGGCTTTCACCTCATTGCCCACACCAGCGCGTATAGCCAATTCGTCAATTACTTCCGTTTCAATCAGAGTCGAATCCATATCGAAACAGATCAGTCGGCGCATCCGGCGATACATATTATCAAGCTGGAAAGAGAAATCCATTTCCAGTTCGCTCGCCAGCTTCATTAACTCTTCCTGCATAGCAATACGGTCTTTCGGAGTTCCCCGGACAGAAAACTCTATGCAGGCACGTGTACGCGAATCACATTCATCCAATGGAATACGCCCCGTCAGGCGTTTGATGGCATCGATATTCATCCCCTGTTCAGCAAGAATACGGGTAACGGCAGAGATCTGGCGGGCAGATAATTTACGCCCCAGCAGAGTAAGGATATAGCGGTTCTTTCCCTGCATATTCACCCAATCTTCATATTCCTTTACTGAAATAGGATAGAAGCGAATCGTCACTCCCAAAGAAGACGCTTTGAAAAGCAACTCTTTCATAATGAATCCTGAATGTTGTTCCTCTGTCTTGCATAAGATACCTAATGACAGTGTATTATGGATGTCGGCCTGACCAATGTCAAGAATAGTAGCGTCGTATTTAGCTAAAATTTCTGTAACAGATGCAGTCAATCCCGGACGATCTTCGCCCGTGACCCGGATAAGTATAAGTTCTGTGCTCAATGGTTGCATAAAAGTTGTTTATCTAAATTAATGAATAACACGATGCAAAAGTAGGCAAAATTTCTTTTGCGCCATTCATTAAACAGTAATAGTTCTGAAAGGTTCCCTCTTTCAGCCTAATGCTAATGAGAAAAACACACCATATCTATTCATCAAATGCATCATATATATCATGCTGAGAGATATCCTGAAATGCAAAACATGTTATATAACATGAAAAAGTTAACCGTTTACTTGATTTTCAATAATAATGTTGTACCTTTGTCCCCGATTTAGAACAAATGGTTCTATAATCTTAGTAAACGTTGATCGTATATTTGTTTGTTAAGACGTTATTTCATCGTCCGACAAACACTTATAAATCAACTAGTATTAACCAAAACCGCCTTACATGAAGCATGTAAAATGGATTTTTGTTGTATTACTAATTAGTTCCTTGACTTCTTTCGTAGAAAAAGACAAACCTACCGGAGGTTTAAATGTGGGTGACATAGCCCCTGATTTTAAAATCAAAGCTATGTCGACTGAGCAACAACCGACTCAAAATCTGTCAAAGATGAAGGGAAAATATGTGTTACTCAGTTTCTGGGCAAGTTACGACGCGCAATCCCGGATGCAAAACGCAAGTTTAAGCAATGCACTTCGTTCAACTTCTCAAAACAATAATGTGGAAATGGTTTCCGTATCATTCGATGAATATCAATCTATCTTTGAGGAAACCATTCGTAAGGACCAAATAGTTACGCCCACCTGTTTCGTGGAAACTAAAGGCGAGTCGTCCGGCATCTTTAAAAAATACCGTTTAGGCCGGGGATTTACTAACTATTTACTGGATGATAATGGTGTGATTATAGCCAAAAACATCTCTGCTGCAGAACTTTCAGCTTACTTGAATTAAGCTTTCACTGCACATTGCCATGAAAGATTTAAAGAACATGTAAGACGAAAGTGGGGTTGCTTCTAAATACACATACGATGAGAATGCATCGCTAAAGTTATGAAGAAGCAAAGACAAAAGAGGAAATGGATACAACAAAAAAGCCCCTCCTGCACTTGTGGTAACACAAGGAGCAGGAGGGGCTTCTTATTTTTATTCATTCGGTTATTCCTTATTTCGGTGCTTTCTGATACAAGTAGAATGCTATGAAAGCATAGAGTATATTCGGTATCCATACGGCAACTACCGGAGGTACATTACCATTTACAGCAAAAGTAGAAGCGATCGTTTGGAAAAGGATATATGAGAAACTTAATGCCAAACCTATACCCAAATGCAATCCCATTCCACCCTTGGTCTTTTTCGAAGAAAGAGAAACTCCGATCAGCGTAAGGATAAACGATGCAAACGACATGGCAATGCGCTTATGATATTCAAGTTCAAACTCCTTGATATTGGCAAATCCACGCTGCCGCTGCCTGCTAATATATTCACTTAATTCGGGACTGGTCATCATTTCCTGTTGATTTTTCATAATAAGGAAATCAGCAGGCTCCATGAAAAGGATACTGTCAATACGATCACCCTTAACTATATTTTCTTTCATGCCGTCCATCTCGCGTATCATGTAATCCTTAATGGTCCATTTATGAACAGATGCTGTATCATAAGTAATGGAACGAGCCGTAAGATGAGACACCAACTGCTTATCTTTAAATTTATCCAATGAAAAGCGATATCCTGTCTTACTATAATCTTCAAAACGTTCAATATAGGCAATCACCCCCGAATCCACTTCCAGCTGAATATTCCGGGCAGTATTTGATTTACGTTGCTTATAGTACTTATCCTCAAAATTGATACGTGTCACACTACCCTTAGGTATTACATAAGAGCCTAAGCAAAAAGTTACTACCGCAATAATGGCAGCCGATACCATATAAGGCCGGAGCATCCGCTTAAAACTCATTCCGGTAGAAAACATCGCAATAATCTCCGAGTTCTCGGCCAGTTTTGAAGTAAAGAATATAACCGAAATAAACACAAACAGCGGACTGAACAGATTGGCAAAGTAAGGAACAAAGTTCAGATAATAATCAAAAACTATGGCTTTCCATGGCGCTTCGTGTGACATGAACTTGTCCATCTTCTCATTAAAGTCGAATACCACTGCAATAGAGATAATCAATGCAATGGCAAACACATAAGTTCCGAGGAACTTCTTGATAATGTAGAAGTCGAGCCGCTTCAACCACTTCCAGTTATCCGGCAACTTTATACCTTTTATTTTCCAGTTCAGTTTTCTCATAACCTTGTCGATACGCGTTTTACCATCATCGGTTTCCATGTAGAGAAGTCACCGGCAATGATGTGCTTGCGAGCTTCACCCACCAGCCACAGATAAAAAGCTAAATTATGGATAGATGCAATTTGCATAGCCAGCAATTCTTGTGCATGGAACAGATGGCGCAGATACGCTTTACTATATAAGGTATCTACAGCAGAAGCTCCGTCTGCCTCAATAGGAGAGAAGTCCGTTTCCCATTTCTTATTGCGCATATTGATAATACCGTCTTTGGTAAACAACATACCATTCCGTCCGTTTCGGGTTGGCATCACGCAGTCGAACATATCTACACCACGCTCTATACCTTCCAGGATATTTACCGGTGTACCTACACCCATCAGATAACGGGGTTTATCTTTCGGCAGAATCTCGTTCACCAACTCAATCATCTCATACATCTTGTCTACCGGTTCACCTACCGCCAAACCACCGATAGCATTACCATCCGCACCCTTCGATGCGATGAATTCCGCAGATTCCTTGCGAAGATCAGGATATACACATCCTTGAACAATGGGGAAGAGCGACTGTTGGTATCCATATTTTGGTTCTGTCTCATTGAAACGCTGAATACAACGGTCCAGCCAACGGTGCGTCAGTCCTAATGACTTTTTGGCATACGCATAATCCGAATCTCCCGGAGGGCACTCGTCAAAAGCCATCATAATATCTGCACCAATCGTACGTTCGATGTCCATTACCTTTTCGGGAGTGAAGATATGCTTACTACCATCAATATGTGAACGGAATTCTGCACCTTCTTCCCGTAATTTACGAATACCCGACAATGAAAAGACTTGGAAACCACCACTATCCGTCAACATCGGACGGTCAAAGCCGTTGAACTTATGAAGTCCTCCGGCTTTTTCCAATACATCCAATCCCGGACGCAGATACAGATGATAGGTATTTCCTAATATGATCTGCGCCTCGATATCTTCTTTCAGTTCGGTTACATGCACACCTTTCACCGTTCCTACGGTACCTACCGGCATAAATATAGGTGTTGCTATCTGCCCGTGATCGGTGGTTATCAATCCTGCACGCGCGTTACTTTTACTGTCTGTATATTGTAAGTCGAATGTCATTCTGCTTTCTTTTCTGTCTTTTCTTTCTTTACGGACAGGTCAATGGCATCGGCTACCTTTTCATTGGTCAGCGCAATGGCAAATACTTCTTTCACATCTTTCACGTAGTGGAAAGTCAATCCCTTGAGGTAGATTTCCTGTATTTCGTCAATATTCTTACGATTCTCTTCACTCAAGATAATGTTCTTGATGCCGGCACGTTTGGCAGCCAGAATCTTTTCCTTAATACCTCCTACGGGAAGCACCTTACCACGAAGTGTTATTTCTCCTGTCATAGCAAGATTTGCTTTTACCTTACGTTGGGTGAGGGCAGAAGCAAGAGATGTGGCCATCGTAATACCGGCTGAAGGTCCATCCTTAGGAATAGCACCTTCCGGTACATGTACATGAATATTCCAATTATCAAAGATTTCTTCATCCAGATTTAACAAAGAAGCATGTGCCTTGATATATTCCAAAGCCAGCATTGCAGATTCCTTCATGACGTCGCCCAGATTTCCGGTCAATGTCAGACGTCCGCCTTTTCCACGACTTAAACTGGTTTCTACAAACAAGATTTCTCCGCCTACGGCAGTCCATGCCAGTCCGGTGACTACACCAGCGTAATCATTACCCTGATATTTATCACGGGTATACTCCGGTGCTCCGAGGAATTCATATAAATCTCCCGGCTTAATCTCCTGTTTGGCAAAATAACCATCTGTAGCATACTGACGTGCTGATTTACGAAGTATCTTACCTATTTTCTTCTCCAGTTCACGTACGCCGCTTTCACGAGTATACGACTCGATAATTGCCTCCAGCGTATTCTTCGGTATCTTGATATCATTCTTCTTCATACCGTTAGCTTCCAGTTCTTTCGGAACCAAATGGCGGCGGGCAATCTCTATTTTCTCTTCGGTGATATAACCACTTACCTCAATCAACTCCATACGGTCGAGCAAAGGTCCGGGAATAGTATTCAGGTTATTTGCAGTAGCTATGAACATCACTTTAGACAAATCATAATCTACATCCAGGAAGTTATCATGGAATGTTGTATTCTGTTCCGGATCGAGTACTTCAAGCAGGGCAGAAGAGGGATCCCCCTGACGGTCTGAGCTAACTTTGTCAATTTCGTCCAAGATAAACACCGGATTTGATGAACCTGCCTTGATCAGACTCTTGATAATACGTCCCGGCATAGCACCGATATATGTCTTGCGGTGTCCACGGATTTCAGCTTCATCATGCACACCACCCAATGACATACGAATGTACTTACGCTTCAAGGCAGCAGCGATAGAACGTCCCAAAGAAGTTTTACCCACTCCCGGAGGGCCGTACAAGCAGATAATAGGCGACTTCATGTCACCTTTCAACTTCAATACAGCCAAGTGCTCCAAAATACGTTCTTTCACCTTCTCCAAGCCATAATGATCTTTATTTAAAGTCTTTTCGGCATTGATCAGATTGAAATTATCCGTAGTATATATTCCCCATGGCAAACTCAACATAGTTTGCAGATAATTAAGTTGCACACTGTAATCAGGGGATTGCGGATGTGTACGCTCCAATTTATCCACCTCTTTCATAAAGGTGTCTCTCACTTCTACACTCCATTTAGTAGTGAGTGCTTTGCGGCGCAGCTCTTCAATTTCCTGTTCCTGGCCACCGCCACCCAATTCATCCTGAATGGTTTTAATTTGCTGTTGCAGGAAGTATTCACGTTGTTGTTGGTCAATATCTTCTCGTGCACGCATCTGTATGGACTCCTTAATCTCGGCAAGCTGCACTTCCCGGTTCAGTATCTCTAATAGACGGTAAGTACGTGCCCGCAATGAGTCAATACGTAGCAACTCAATCTTTTCATCTTTCTTCAATGGAAGATTCGTGCAAATAAAATCTACCAGGAACATAGGATTAGTAATGTTCTTGATAGCAAATGCAGAATCCTGCGGGAACATATCAGATGATTTGATATATCTTATAGTCAGATCCTTACAAGCTTCCACCAAAGCATGGAACTCTTTATCATTCTTATCGGGAATATCTTCTTCCAGTGCCCTTACTCGTCCTTTCAAATACGGAGTTGTATCTACAATTTCTTCCAACTCCATACGTTTGACGCCTTGCAGGATAATCGTTGTTGTCTGATCAGGCATCTCCAGGATACGGATAATCTTACCGATCGTACCAATGGTATGCAAATCTTCCAACATTGGCATTTCGGTTTCAGCCACTTTCTGACAGACTACTCCGATATATGCACTCTTCTTTTCTGCTTCACGCACTAATTTCATGGAAGTCTTTCTCCCGACAGATACCGGCATAAACACGCCTGGAAATAAAACCATATTCCGTAAAGGCAATATCGGAAGTATCTCATTCACTTCAATATCCATCAATTGTTCCTCATTCCCCTCAAAATCAGCAATTACTGAGAAAGAGTTTCCTTCTTCTCTCGTCTCCATATCTTTTAGGTAAAGTCTTTTCTTCATTTTGTTCTTTTTAAGTTTATGTCACACTGACAGGGCTTACAAAGCGCCTGCAAAGTTAATCTATTCTTCATTAATATAAAGCACCTTTTCTATAAAAAGACAAAAACAGTGCCAAATTAGTCGTAATATTCCCGACTTTGCCTATTTTTGCCCTCAAATAATAACTATAAACGATGCCAAATCCTTATTTTCAGTTTAAACAATTTACTATATGGCATGATAAATGTGCCATGAAAGTAGGTACAGATGGAGTTCTTTTGGGTGCCTGGGCAGAAGCTGGAAACCCTCAACAAATTCTCGATATTGGTACCGGCACAGGATTGATAGCTTTAATGTTAGCTCAACGTAATCCGCTTTCACAAGTTACAGCTATAGAAATAGATGAAGCCGCGGCAACTCAGGCAGAAGAAAACATAGCGCGTTCTCCATGGGCAAATAGGATAAAAGTTATCTGTAATGATTTCAGTTTATTTCAAACAGATAATAAATATCATCTGATAGTTTCTAACCCTCCTTATTTTGTTGATGCTTTAAATTGCCCTGACAAGCAACGCAATATGGCACGTCACACCTGCGAACTGAATTACGAGTTACTTTTCCGGCGTTCGGCACACTTTCTTGAAGATCAGGGGAGGATATGTATCATCATTCCTACTGAAGCAGAGAAGTTAGTAATTGATACAGCTTGGAAATACAAATTATACCCTTCACGACGCCTTCATGTTTTTACCAAGCCAGGCAAGCCTAGCAGGAGAGTACTTATCGCATTCGGACATCAGGAACAAAAATGTATGGAGGAAACTTTATGTATTGAGGTGGAACGCAATCAATTTACACCGGAATACATTGCGTTGACAAGAGAGTTTTATTTAAAGATGTGATTATATTACTTCTCTTTTTTTTCATAAAACAGTAAACCTACTCGATTTATATGGTCTCCAATTGGAGTACCGATATTCTTATTATAGTCAATAACATCTACTTTATACAGCAACCCCAAATCTTCTATTTGAATATTTATATCCATCAATTGATTGAAAGAAATATCATTCCCCACTATAGCAAGATCTATATCCGATCCTTCTCCATAGTTACCTTTAGCTCGTGAACCGAAAATTACAGCCTTTTCTATATTAGCATGCTTCTCAAGCACACTACAAATATCAGCAATGACAATATCACTTAATCCGTACATAGTTATTCCGGATAAATATTATTTTCTATATTTGATTTCTCTTGAGTTAACCTAATGTTCAATTGCTTTAATAGTACAGCGTATTCTTCAAATATATTTTTTACTATTTCGATAGCTTCACCCTCATTATAAGTATGCGAGGTTGTTACTCTTGCTTTAGCCATTCTCCGCCAAGCATCATGATTGGAAATCAAACCATCTTCAAAGGCTTTTTGAAGGGCACCGTTAGGACCTTGCATAAACTCATACCCTTTGTATTTTAAAAAATCTTGTAATACCTTCCATGCCAGTTCAAAAGTATATTCAAATCGCTGTATAAGTCCCTCTTGCTCCAATTCTGATAAATCCTCCGGGGATTTGTCGGACTCAGTGATTTCAAGTACTCTTTTACAAGCTTTTTGAAAGCTATCATAACGCTGCAACCAACGAACATCTTGATTCTCCTCCATGATATTACATTTTTAGACACTTATCCATTCGCAGTAAATATAGAAATAATATACACTTTAGAGAAATATATTACTTCACTTTTTATAATAAAATGATAAGATTAATAGAAAAAGTGCCCAGTTGTTTAAAAAAAAAGAAGGTGTCATTTATAACACCTTCTTTCACCTTACTGTCGGGGTAGCGGGATTCGAACCCACGACCCCCTGCTCCCAAAGCAGGTGCGCTAACCGGACTGCGCTACACCCCGAATGCCTTATTTCTTAAAAGCGAGTGCAAAGGTA
>NZ_MSHA01000082.1:0-1857 GCF_001940965.1 Bacteroides sp. Phil13
CCCTGATGGTCCTGCAGGTAATAGTGGTACTTCTTGTCCGAAAGCGTAACATACCCCTCTTCCGTAAGAAGAAGCCTGGCAACACCGTTTTCATAGACCACATTGCCGCAATACACAGTAGGAACCGGATTGCCCGAACCATCTGCCTCCTTATACATCATGCGCCGCTTGATGCCGTCGGCAGTATAGCCATGCTGTATGAAACCGCCGGAAGCAAAAGTGACGCCCGTTGGCAAATTTAATACATTATATTGAATGCTGCTAATTCCTTCGGTTAAATCTGAAAAAGGCTATCCTAACATGTAAGATATAGGATATCTGATGTTAGGATAGCGATTAAAAATCATTCTATTTGAGATAATCTACTCACATCAGAGCAAGATAACACCTCATATTTATCATTCTTTCTTAATGCAAATATAGATGGAGTTTCATTTTCATAATAAAGCCCTATACTACCGGTATGATGAAAATAGAAGAAGAATTGTTCCTTTGAGTTATATATAAAGTTTCCATAAGGAGCAATTCCTTTCATAATACAATCTAATGCAACAGATAGGTAAGTATCCCAATCATTACAGACACAACAGCCAGAATATCCTTTAGCAATATTCGAATCTTGCAAGATATGCAAATAAGATACCGTTTCTTTAGACAAAAATTGAGGGTCGTAGCAAAATGTATTCTCTTGAATATTCCAAGTATCTATGCAAAAGTCCCACCATGATGGACTAAAGATAGATAATTCATCTACAACTGTACCAAACAAATCACAAAATAGAGATTTCATGTCGTCAATGCTAACTGAATCTTTTTTTATGTATATTTCGATTTTATGCCCTTGAACATCAATACAAGAATCAGAATCAAACTTTACCCAACAGAATGGGAAAGATTCACCTTCTTGCATTTTTAATATCTGTTTTCTCATTTCGAAAGCTCCTTCCATGGGATAAAAATCCCTACATCACTTTTATGTTTATTAATTATGAAATTTCCATACTTATCAGCATCTTTATGCCATTCTAAGCCTTTATTTGTCTCTTTATAAACTTTATAAAAACTACCGCCATGCTTTGTCTGGTCTTTTACCCACCATAGCCCATCTGATTTACTTTTATAAAATAGACCTCTAATGGGATGTTTCATTACTTTAGAGGATCCTTGTTTGGTCAAACTCCATAATCCTCTAATTGTATTCAAATTTGACGTCTTTGCAAAACCAGGCAAAGGAGGGGTTCCCACCATTGGAGCAACACCCGTTATTACTCCATCTGTTCCTACCTTATATGTAAACCGCGTTTGTTCACTATGATAGGTAGAGCCAATATCTAAAAGATAATAACCCACATACCCCCAAAAGCCGGAAATTGGTTCTAAAGCTCTAGTCCCTACTTTTGTCAAAGCATTAGGTACAGAAACAGCCACCTCATCCAAAGCCACAACGTCCTTCTTCGGATCAAATTTATTCCAATCAACGTCCTTTACATCTACAGTATCAGTTCCCAACGGATCAATATAATTCAACGGATTATTTAAACAGTAAGTAAACGGGCTCGTTGAATAATAGTTTTCCGCAGACGGATCCACCGTCGTAAACCTCCCCAGCGCCGCATCATAATGCCTTGCACCGTAGTCATACCAGTTCAACCCTTTCTTCGCATCAAGCTCCTTGCCGTTGTACTTGTAAGGCTGCACATTGCCTGAACTTGCAAACACACCACCGAACGGATAGTAATGGTTCGTCTCCTCTACCGTGCCGCTCTGGTTGATGACTACCCGGTTATTACCCTGATGGTCTTTCAAGTAGTAATGATACTTGCTGTCACTCAAAGTAACATAACCCTCATCAGTCAG
>NZ_MSHA01000083.1:0-128516 GCF_001940965.1 Bacteroides sp. Phil13
GGGCTTTTTGTATTTATACCCCCTACTGTTCTATTCAATTCTCCTCCTCCTGGAGGAAGAGTACCTGCAGGAAGAGGTGGCAGGTAAACAATATACTGCCTATTAATAATAAGAATAAGGAACCTTTTTCTCACCTACTCCCCTATCTTTTGTGTACTGATGGAAAGAATATTTAGTGCTGTTTTTACATTTTAATTGCATACTTATAATAGAATATGCATTGTTGTATTATCTTGTAATAGCACCTGATTATAGTTCGGAATTAATGATTAAAACTACTTAAAATCAAGAAATTATATCTTATCTTTGCTTTCGTATTTGGTGTTTTATTCGTACCTTTACTTCGTCTTAAAAGGTACTATAAATCCTTTATTTACTGAACATTATTTTTTTATTAAAAGAAAATTCGATTTTAGTAAAACAAAAAACAGTCATTAGCTGTTGTTACTAATAGAATTGAAAGCGACATGAGAACAACTGTAAAGACATTCTTGGTATTTGTGCTACTTATGGTGACCTATAGTCTCAGTAGCAGAGCCGTCAACTTTACGGGGATGGTTGATAAAGCAGCATCTACATGTGAGGTGAGTGCTTCTTCATCATCATTAAAGAATGCTTCTTCAGATAATGTCGCTAATAATACACGAAGCTTATTTACTAATTCCAAGTTTATGTGGACTACGGATGCAGAACTTGGAAACAAACCTATCTCTGAAAGATATTCTTTTAATCCCTATCGTTTTCGCAGAGCTGTTGAAACTGCATCTTTTATGAAGGGGATTCTGTTAATTTCATCTCACCATAACTTATTGGTACACGATCAATCTAAATTATACTATTCAGATAAAGATCCGCATTACACTTCTTTTAGTAGTGAATACTACATCTATACTTTGCGGCGGATTGTGATTTAAACTTCCTTTTATTAGTTTTTCCTTTTTCCCTTTACTCCTTTCCCTAAATATGGCTGAAAGTAGGTGACCTTTTACAACCCTATGTCTTGGGGTGGGTTATACGGGTGTTAGCGGCGTGTTCATGCTGTGAAGGGGAGAACTATATCCATGCGCATAATTTTTAAAAATCAATTTTAATACAAACCCATTTAAATTTTTCATCATGGAAACTATTCAAAAGAAATCTGCCTCTTTTAAAGGCATCAAATCAGCCGGTTGGGTAATCGTAATTTGCTTTATCGTTGCCGTGCTTATTTTTCACTTTGTGTTGGGAAATCCCTCTAACTTTATGAACAATGACCCGAACAATCATCCGCTGCCAGGGAACTTCCTCGGTACTATCTATAAAGGTGGATTCATCGTTCCGGTTATTCAGACTCTCTTGCTGACTGTTATCGCACTGAGTATTGAACGCTACATTGCAATTGGTGCTGCTTTCGGTAAAGGTTCATTGGCTAAATTCGTTGCTAACATTAAAGCTGCTCTGGCTGCTGGCGATATGAAGAAGGCTCAGGAACTTTGTGACAATCAACGTGGTTCTGTTGCTAATGTAGTAAATGCTACTCTGAAGAAGTATGCTGAAATGGAAAATGATACGACTCTTGCCAAAGACCAGAAGTTGCTTGCTATCCAGAAAGAGCTGGAAGAAGCTACTGCACTGGAATTGCCAATGATGGAGCAGAATTTACCTATTATCGGTACTATCACTACTCTGGGTACATTGATGGGATTGCTTGGTACGGTTATCGGTATGATCCGTTCGTTTGCCGCTTTGGCTGCCGGAGGTTCTGCTGACTCAATGGCATTGTCACAAGGTATTTCCGAGGCTTTGATTAATACTGCTTTCGGTATCTTAACCGGTGCATTGGCCGTTATCTCCTATAACTATTATACCAATAAGATTGATAAGTTAACTTACAGCCTTGACGAGGTTGGTTTCTCTATTGTGCAGACATTTGCAGCTACGCATAAATAGATCGGTCGAACCCTTTTAAAATACTACAATTATGGGTAGAGCGAAAATAAAAAAGAAAAGTACGTTCATCGACATGACGGCGATGAGTGACGTAACTGTATTGCTGCTGACATTCTTCATGCTGACGTCTACGTTCGTGAAGAAAGAGCCGGTACAAGTTACCACTCCGGCCTCCGTATCCGAGATTAAGATCCCGGAAACGAATATCCTGCAGATATTGGTCGATCCGGACGGAAAAGTGTTTATGAGTCTGGACAAACAGTCTGACTTGCGCGAGGTGCTGGAAGCAATGGGGCAAGAATATGGGGTGACTTTCACTCCGGAGGAAACTAAGAAATTCTCACTGGCATCTACTTTCGGAGTGCCGATGAAGAGTATGAAGAAGTACCTCGATTTGCCGCAGGATCAGCAAGACGCTGTGTTAAAGAATGAGGGGATACCTACCGACAGTATCGATAATCAGTTTAAAGCTTGGGTACGTAATGCCCGTGCTACGAACAAAGATTTACGTATCGCCATCAAGGCGGATGCCAATACTCCTTATTCCGTAATCAAGAATGTGATGAACTCACTTCAGGACCTCAGAGAGAACCGGTATAACCTGATTACTTCTCTGAAGACTACTTCTGAAGACTAACAGAAAGGAAATATTATGGCTGAAATACAAGAAAGCGGCAATAAGAAAAAAGGCGGAAAAAATAAGCAAAAGAAAATGACCGTCAGGGTGGACTTTACACCGATGGTGGACATGAATATGTTGCTGATTACCTTCTTTATGCTTTGTACTTCACTGAGTAAACCTCAGACTATGGAGATAAGCATGCCGAGCAATGATAAGAACGTCACAGAAGAACAGCAGTCGAAAGTGAAGGCTTCACAGGCTATCACATTACTGTTGGGAGGTGACAATAAATTGTATTATTACGATGGAGAGCCCAACTATAAGGACTACAGTTCGCTGAAGGAAACAACCTATCAAGCGGACGGTCTGAGAGCAATGCTTTTGCAACGTAATAGAGCTGCTGTAAATGAAGTGAATAACTTGAAACAGCAGAAACTGGATCTTAAGATATCAGAGGAAGAATTTACGAAGAAACTGGGTGAAATTAAGAGCGGAAAGGATACTCCGACCGTAATTATCAAAGCCACAGATGATGCTTCGTACAAGAATCTGATTGATGCACTCGATGAAATGCAGATATGTAATATAGGTAAGTATGTGATTACGGATATCGCCGAAGCCGATGAGTTCCTGATAAAGAACTATGATAGCAAGGGAGAATTGTCGCAGAACATTGCCGAATAATGTGTAACACCTAAAAAAGTAAGAATATGGCTAAAGTAGATTTAAGTTCTTCGGAATGGTGTGACCTGATATTCAGTGGCAAGAATAAAGCCTATGGTGCTTATCAGTTAAGAGAGAAATCTCCGAAGCGTCATAACATTGCTGTGATACTGGTGATCGTCATCGCATTGGTAGGATTCAGTATCCCTACCTTGATTAAGATGGCTACGCCGAAACAGAAAGAAGTGATGACTGAGGTGACTACCTTATCTCAATTGGAAGAACCGGAAATTAAGCAGGAAGAAATGAAAAGAGTGGAGCCGGTTGCTCCCCCGCCTCCTGCACTGAAGAGTTCTATCAAATTTACGGCTCCCGTCATCAAGAAAGACGAGGAAGTGAGAGATGAGGATGAAATTAAGAGCCAGCATGAATTGGCGGAAACGAAGGTGACTATTTCTATCGCTGACGTGAAAGGTAATGACGAAGAGCATGGTAAGGATATTGCCGACCTGAAGCAAGTGGTAACACAGGCTGAACCGGAACCTGAAAAGGTTTTCGATATGGTAGAGCAAATGCCTCAGTTCCCCGGTGGTCAGACAGAGATGATGCAGTTCATCAGCAAGAACATGAAGTATCCGACTATCGCTCAGGAAAACGGAACACAAGGCCGTGTAACTTGCCAGTTTGTGGTGGGTGCCGACGGACGTGTACGTGATGTGAATGTACTGAGAGGTGTAGACCCTTATCTGGACAAAGAAGCTGTCCGCGTGATCATGTCTATGCCGAAGTGGATTCCCGGTAAGCAGAATGGTAAAGCAGTGTCGGTGAAGTATACAATACCAGTTGTGTTTAAGTTGCAATAATAATGTGTGTGTCATGAAAACGGTGAAACAACTTCAACTTTTAGGTTTGGCGGTGATACTGATTCTAGTGTCTGCCTGCCAAAGTAAGTCCAAGGACGGACTGACGGATACGTACACTTCCGGCGTGATAGCAATTGCTGCGGACGAAAGTTTCCAGCCTATCGTGCAGGAAGAGGTGGATGTATTTGAAGGTGTATTTCCTTTGGCAGGAATTGTGCCCCGTTATGTGACGGAAGTAGAAGCCGTCAATCTATTGCTCAAGGACAGCCTGCGGTTGGCAATCACCAGCCGCAGACTGACACCGGAGGAGATGAACTCTTTCAACAGCCGGAAGTTCTTCCCGCAGGAGATAAAGATTGCTACGGATGGGTTAGCGTTGATTACCAATAAAGATAATCCTGATACGCTAATTACCGTGAATGATATTCGCGACATCCTGACGGGAAAGACCACACAATGGAGAGAAATTTATCCGGCATCCCAGCTGAAAGATATTCGTCTGGTATTTGATAACAAGAATTCCAGTACCGTTCGTTTTGCTGTAGATTCTATTTGTAAGGGTGCCCCACTGTCAGACCAGATAAAGGCGTTGAAGACTAATAGAGAGGTCATCGACTTTGTGTCAAAGACTCCTGATGCTATCGGTATTATCGGCGTGAATTGGCTGAGCGACCGCAATGACAGTACTGGACTCTCCTTCAGCAAAGAAGTACGGGTGATGTCCGTCAGCGCTGCCGACAAGGCAACGCCGGAAAACAGTTTCAAACCCTATCAGGCATATTTGTTTTACGGTGATTATCCGTTGACACGCAGCATCTATGCCCTGTTGAACGATCCGCGAAGTGCACTTCCGTGGGGATTTGCTTCTTTCCTCGCATCCGACCGGGGACAGCGGATTATTTTAAAGTCGGGATTAGTACCCGCTACCCAACCGGTACGGGTGGTGAATATAAAAGATAAATAACTAAAATGAATGCTATTATGAAAACGATGTTAGTTCTTAGTATGGGAGCGTTGCTGTTGGCCGGCACACTTTCCGCACAAACGCCTGTACCTGAATGGCAGGCTGGGGTAGATAAAATGAAAAGCCTGATTCAGACAAATCCTGCACAAGCTTCTGAAGAAGTAGGGGAATTGCTGAAAGGGAAAAACAAAAAGAATGTGGATCTTGTAACTTCCGTAGCCCATGTTTATCTGGATGCCGGGAAGCTTACCGAAGCTCAGGAATACCTGGCAATGGCAAAGAAAGCCGATAATAAAGATCCCAAGGTATCTGTGTTGGAGGGTGATATTGCTCTTGCACAAAAAAATATAGGGCAAGCTTGCCAGCTTTATGAGCAAGCCATCTATTTTGACCCGAATTGTAAGGAGGCTTATCTGAAGTATGCACAGGCTTATAAGTCTGCTAGTCCTGCACTGGCTATTGAGAAGTTGGAACAACTCAAAACTGTAGATCCGAATTGTCTGGAAGCCGATAGGGAACTGGCGGAGGTATACTATTCCAGCAATCGTTTCGGCAAGGCTGCTGAAATGTATGCTAAGTTCATCGATACGCCTCTTGCTACGGAAGATGATATGCTGAAATATGCTTTTGCACTGTTCCTTAATCATGATTTTGAGAAGTCATTACAGGTTGCTCAGAAAGGCTTGCAGAAGAATGCCCGTCACGCTGCTTTCAACCGTCTTGTCATGTATAACAATACGGATCTGAAACGCTATGAAGATGCGGAGAAGGCTGCTCATGCTTTCTTTAATGCTTCGGACCGTGCTGATTATTCTTACTTGGATTACCGTTATTATGGTGCTCTGCTGAGTGCATTGAAGAAATACGATGAAGCTATTATAGAATATGGTAAAGCATTAGAGAAAGATGGTACGCAAGTAGACTTGTGGCGTGAAATCTCCGATGCCCATGAAATGAATAATAATTATGCAGAGGCTATTGCTGCGTATCGGAAATACTACGATGCATTAGCCAAAGACAAGAAGACTCCTGAAACATTATTCCAGTTAGGACGTCTTTATTACGGACAGGGCACGTCTTCGGACTCGCTCGCCGTGCAGCCTGCCGACCGTAAACTGGCATTGCAGTCTGCTGACTCTGTGTTCACCCTTGTTTCCGAACAAGCTCCCGACAGTTATCTGGGAGAAATGTGGCGTGCCCGGACCAATTCTGCCATGGACCCCGAAACTACTGACGGGCTGGCGAAACCTTATTACGAAAAGGTAATGGACATGCTGCTGAGTAAAAATGAACCGAAGTATAACTCTGCGTTGATAGAGTGCTACAGTTATCTGGGCTACTACTATCTGTTAAAGAGCGACTATCCTACTTCGAAAGAGTTCTGGAATAAAATTCTGGCTATAGACCCCACCAATGCTACTGCCAAAAAGGCGTTGGAAGGCATCAAATAGCAACAATTTTAGTTGTTTGTCGTGTCGGGAGGAGTGGAGAGTGATTCTTAGCTCCTCCTTTTTTTATGTTTTTTTCTGTAAATGTTTGGATTATTAAAAAGATTATCTACCTTTGCGGTGTACTAATAAACTAATACACTAATATTGGAATTAGCAAGGTATCAGATACCAGTTGACAAGGCCTTCTCCTTGTATCTTGTTTCCTTGCCACCTATAAAAACATATAAGTATGCTACAGGTAGAAAACATTTCGTTCAGTTATCGTCGGGGCAAAAAAGAAGTCCTGCACGATTTTTCGCTCTCATTAGAGAGAGGTAGGGTATACGGGTTACTGGGAAAGAACGGTGCCGGCAAATCTACACTGCTTTATCTGATGAGCGGTTTGCTTACTCCTAAGAGTGGGAAAATAATGTATCATGATACCGATGTACGCCGTCGGTTGCCTATCACACTACAGGATATGTTCCTGGTTCCCGAAGAATTTGAATTACCTTCTATATCTTTAGTCAGTTACGTGGAGCTGAATAGTCAGTTCTATCCCCGTTTCAGTAAGGAAGACATGGTGAAATACCTGCATTACTTCGAAATGGAGCAGGATATTGATTTGGGAGCCTTGTCTATGGGGCAGAAGAAGAAAGTCTTTATGAGCTTTGCATTGGCTACCCACACCTCACTGCTGATTATGGATGAACCGACCAATGGTCTTGATATTCCGGGTAAGAGCCAGTTCCGTAAGTTTATTGCTTCGGGCATGTCAGACGATAGAACTATTATTATCTCTACCCATCAGGTGCGGGATATTGATAAGATACTGGATCATGTGGTGATCATGGATAATAGTCATGTGTTGCTTGACGCATCCACTGCCAACATCTGTAGTAAGTTTCTTTTCGTTGAAAGTGATGACCGCGAATTGACAGAAGCAGCAATTTACACGCTTCCTTCCATACAGGGTAATTTCCTGATGTTGCCGAATACGGATAATGAAGAGTCGGAGATCAATCTTGAATTGTTGTTCGGTGCTGCGCTTACGGACCCTGAGAAAATAAAAGGAATGTTTCACCCTAAACAGAATGAACAATGATACGCGATACCTTTTTTAGTGCACCCCGTTTTGTGAACTTATGTCGCAAAGAAATGGTGGAGAGTTGGAAGGCAAATTTGCTCCGCTTCGTAATGATGTATGGCATAATGGCGATTGCTTTCGTATGGAACGGATATTTTCGATATAAATATCCTCAGGGAATGATTAACGGAGGGGTGGAGCAAGACCCTATCTGGTACTTTGAATTGACTATCTTTCTTTGGGCTATAGTTATTATGGGTTTGCTGAGTGCTTCGTTTGTCATGGAACGAATGAAGACTAAAACAAACCGGATAGCAGTGCTGATGACGCCTGCAACGATGTTTGAGAAGTTTCTCTCTCGCTGGTTGGTATTTACTTTCGGTTTTCTCATAGTCTTTCTGATTGCTTTTAAATTGGCTGACTGGACACGTGTGATAATCTACATGGTGAGTTATCCGGAATTGAAAGGGATTATTGCTTCTGCTCCGCTTTCCTATTTAGGGAGTTCCGGATATTATTGGACAGGTCTCCAAACTTGGGATGGTCTTCTGATGGCATTAAGCGGATACTTTTTTGCTCAGTCTATATTTATATTGGGCAGTAGCATCTGGCCAAGAAACTCGTTTGTTAAGACATTCTCAGCTGTCATTGTTATCATCATAGTTTATGTAGCAATAGGATCGGTATTGGCGAAAATCTTGTTTGAAGGACGTGGTGGGCATGGAGTACATCAAACAATGTCGGATGAAGCTATGATGCATCTGTCAACGGTTGTCTTTTTCGTAATGGCTATCTTCAACTGGGTAGTTGCTTATTTCCGTTTCAAAGAGTCTGAAATCATTAACCGCTGGTAAGTATGAATTTTAAAGAAAGTAAAGCCATCTATCTTCAAATAGCAGATCGCATTTGTGACGAGGTACTTCTCGGGCAATATCGGGAAGAGGAACGCATACCATCCGTCAGAGAATATGCAGCTGTGGTAGAGGTGAACGCCAATACGGTGATGCGTTCATACGATTATCTGCAATCGCAGGAAGTTATCTATAACAAACGTGGTATCGGTTATTTTGTTGCTTCCGGTGCTCGCGCGTTAATCCTTTCATTGCGCAAAGAGTATTTCCTCAAAGAAGAAGTAGATTATTTCTTTAAGCAGATGTATACCCTCGGTATTTCGGCGGAAGATATGTCCGCTATGTATCGGGAATTTAGTAAGAAACAAAAATAAAGAAGAAGATTATGAAACGAACAACTTATATAATATTTGGAATGTTGCTTACCGGATTGGTTGTGGTGTGCGCTGGCATATTCTACGCCTCTATGCAAGTTACAGGTTGGGATAATAATTTCCTGGATATTAAAGGAGAAAAGAAGACGGTTCAACTGCCGGAATGCAAAGTTATACAGATGGTGGCAATTAGAAATATCATCACTACCGGCGAGGGCGAAAAGAAGGGAATAAGAATGCCGGCATTTGGAGAGCTCCCTTTGAAAATTACTCCTGCCGAAGCTGGACAGGGAACTTTCACTTATGCTTCCGGTATGGATGAATTTATGACGATGAACTCAGTTGGAGATACATTACGTATCGTATTTGATTTTCCTAATGATAAGCTTGAAAAGAAATATCATGACCTGTATTGGCTTTATTTACGCTCCGAAGAGATGACTATAGCTCTGCCGGATCATGTTCAGTTCTTACAGACCAGTCTTGAAGCTCAAAAAATGACTGTTGAAGGGTTAACCCGCGATTCATTGTCTTTGATGGTGCAAGATTATGCTACCATAAATGACTGTAATTTTAGAGCTCTAACAGTCCAGAATGGTGCGTGGTTGTTTAATACTGGCAAAGCGGACAATTTGTATCTTCATTTGAACGGGATACGGAGTTGGAATGTGAATGCAAGTTCTTTCCATGTTGATACGGAATATCTATATGCTCATGGTAATCAAAAATGTACTTTGGAGAAAGGCGAATGTCGACAGGTACTTTGGATGCCTCAATCGGAAGGCGCTTCATTGGATATAAAGTTGAAAGAAGCAGCGACAGTAGTTGTGAAATAACAATAGGTATTGCTAGAATACGAAAAAAGGCCGTTGAGAAACGGTCTTTTTTATTTAGTTGCGGAGATCCGACTCGAACGAATGACCTTTGGGTTATGAGCCCAACGAGCTACCAACTGCTCCACTCCGCGATGTTTAACGGGTGCAAAGGTACGGCTTTTTGTGGAATAAACAAATAAAATCCATCTTATTTTTCCTAAAAAGTGTAACATATAGCCTAACATGTTGATAAGTAGCTTTATAGTAAATATGCTTTTTTATCCTCTTCCTGTGACCGAATGTTAATAAAATCTGCGTTTTCTTGTGTGGTATACAGAAATGTTTTACTTTTGCTCAAATTATTAAGCAATGTGCAATTATTAATATATGGCCGTATCGAAGACAAAAGCTAAATTAGTGGATGTAGCCCGTCAGCTATTTGCAAAGATGGGTGTTGAGAATACCACGATGAACGATATCGCCCTTGCTTCTAAGAAAGGTAGAAGAACGCTCTATACCTATTTTAAAAGTAAGGAAGAGATCTATATGGCTGTTGTCGAATCGGAGCTGGACATCCTTTCGGATATAATGAAGAGGGTAGTAGAGAAAGACATCTCTCCCGATCAGAAGATAATTGAAATGATTTATACCCGCCTGGATGCCGTGAAAGAGGTGGTGTACCGGAATGGAACACTCCGTGCTACCTTTTTCCGTGATATATGGAGGGTAGAGAAGGTGCGAAAACGTTTTGATGCCAAAGAAATACAGCTTTTCAAGGATGTTCTCCGTGAGGGCGTGGAGAAAGGGGTGTTTCAGGTTGACGATATCGACATGACTGCCGAATTGGTGCATTACAGTGTGAAAGGTATTGAAGTGCCTTACATACGTGGGCATATAGGTGCTAAACTGACCGATGAAACACGTGGACAATACGTTGAGAACATCGTGTTCGGGGCACTGCGTAGAAAAGAATAACTTTAATCAATAATTTAAAAAGTATGGGATTATTAGAAGGAAAAACAGCCATTGTAACCGGTGCTGCACGCGGTATCGGTAAGGCTATCGCATTAAAGTTCGCTTCTGAAGGAGCAAATATCGCATTCACTGACCTGGTGATTGATGAAAATGCAGAGAATACGGCAAAGGAAATTGAAGCAATGGGCGTGAAAGCTAAAGGTTATGCTTCAAACGCTGCTAATTTTGAAGATACTGCCAAGGTGGTAGAAGCTATTCATGCAGACTTTGGGCGCATCGATATTTTGGTAAACAATGCAGGTATCACCCGTGACGGTCTGATGATGCGTATGAGCGAGCAACAATGGGATATGGTTATCAACGTTAACTTGAAATCCGCTTTCAACTTCATTCATGCTTGTACTCCGATTATGATGCGCCAGAAAGCTGGTAGCATTATCAATATGGCTTCTGTAGTAGGTGTTCACGGCAATGCCGGACAAGCCAACTATGCAGCTTCCAAAGCAGGTATGATTGCCTTGGCTAAATCTATCGCACAGGAATTAGGTTCTCGCGGTATCCGTGCCAACGCTATCGCTCCGGGCTTTATACTGACTGATATGACTGCTGCATTGTCTGACGAGGTAAGAGCTGAATGGGCAAAGAAGATTCCTTTGCGTCGTGGCGGTACTCCCGAAGACGTGGCAAACATTGCTACCTTCCTGGCTTCTGATATGTCTTCTTATGTATCAGGACAGGTGATTCAGGTAGATGGTGGTATGAATATGTAAGAAAGCGTATGACTGTCGTATACGAGGACAATCATATCATTATAGTCAACAAGACCGCTTCCGAGATCGTTCAGGGAGACAAGACGGGGGATACGCCGCTTTCGGAAATCGTAAAGCAGTATCTGAAGGAGAAATACCAGAAACCCGGTAATGTCTTCATCGGTGTTACCCACCGGCTGGACCGCCCCGTGAGCGGTCTTGTTGTATTTGCCAAGACCAGCAAGGCGTTGTCCCGCCTCAATGAAATGTTCAAGAACAGTGAGGTGAAGAAGACTTACTGGGCTATCGTAAAGAATGCCCCGAAGGAGCCGGAAGGAGAATTGGTGAACTATCTGGTGCGCAATGAGAAGCAGAACAAAAGTTATGCTTATGATAAGGAAGTGCCGAAGAGTAAAAAGGCTATCCTGCACTATCGGTTGATAGGTAAGTCGGATAATTACTTTCTGTTGGAGGTGGATCTGAAGACCGGGCGGCATCATCAGATACGATGCCAGCTGGCAAAGATGGGATGTCCTATCAAGGGAGACTTGAAGTATGGCTTTGCCCGTTCCAATCCGGATGGAAGTATTTGCCTGCATGCACGTCGTATCAGTTTTGTGCATCCGGTATCTAAAGAAATGATTGAAGTGGAGGCACCTGTGCCGCCGACGAATCTTTGGCAAGGCTTTCAGATGATATAGGAAAGAGCTTACTATAAAATAGAAATGCGTCAAAAGACTATCCTGTTTTTTGACGCATTTCTATTTATGGCTTTACCCTCTTATCAGAAGCGTGGCTTCACATATTTATCCTGAGAGGAAGTAAAACGTAATCCCGGTATGCTGTTACTCTTTCTTGGGAAGCTGATGGACTTGATAAGCGAATAATCATCCGCATCCAGTGCATAATATTCGTCCGCATCGGCTGTTTTCACACAAACCGTCCAGTCGAACATATTCCCGAAGATAGACAGGGCATCCTCTTCAGGGTTGAAGGAAGGAACTCCGGTCTTGACCACATCATAAGTCTTATTGTTCAGCACATAGAAGTTGTTATCCATATCCGTCAGGAAACCCAGCGTCTTGCGGTCCTTGAACTCCGTGATGAAAAGATACTTCGCATTTAAGCCTTCCGGCAGGGAAATAGCACGTACATACGGGCGTCCTTTCGTTTGTTTCAGATGGAAAAGTCTTCCTTCATTGTCTAAAATCAGATAACCTTCATCGTACTCCTTGCGAGTGGTGGGATTACCAGCCAACCGGCGGGCAGGGAATTTAAACCCTTTCTTCACCATAGCCTCTGTGAACAGTTGGCTTTTGTCAGCATCTACCGTATTGGTTTTCATACCGATAAATTCAATTCCTTTCGAGGTGATACGGAACACATCATCGGGCATAGTCAGATCCACGCGTCCCGACATACTCTCCAGCAAAGGATAAAGTTCTATCTTGGAGGCATTGATATCCGAAGCTGCCGAGCGGAAGCTGAAATTCGTAAGCTGCACTTCGCGCGGAGTGACGGCAACACCATTGATGCTGTCCGGGAACCGCTCATCCGCCATAAGCTGGCGCATGTAGAAGAACGGGAGAATACTGTCCGTCTGCTCCTGTGTATATACATTACCGGACTGGTCGCGCCGTACCACGCCTTTGCCATCTTCATTGCCCATGGAGAGGAAGTCGCCGAGGACACAACTGTACATGGAGAAAGGAACTTTCGATGGCTTTGCCGCAAAGAAAGAATAACACCAAGGCAACTGCCAGATAATGAGCAATGCAATGGTGATGTATAAGAATATTTGACTAAAACGTTTCATTGTCTTTTTCGTTCTTAATAGTGAATGTATAACCTGTTAATCTTGTTCTCCTGCCTTGAACCGTGCAATGGAAAGCCATGAGAGACTTGCCGTGAGCAAGGTGTAGATTGCCATCCAAGGCAGGAAAGCGTTGTAGGCTTCCGGTGCCGGAGCCAGGAAGAAGATACGCAACAGCAATACAGAGATTACCAGATTGAGGACGCGGCGTTTCCAGGTCGGTTCCAGGCATATCCACGAAATCAGAAGATAAGCGGCAATACCTGCCAGATACCAGGGAAGAGCTGTCAGCAGAATCCGCAAATAAAGTTCCGGAGCCAGGACGCCTTGCATGTAAACCGTCATCAGCAGGTAGTTGGCGGCAAAGCAGATAAGTAACACTACCAGTCCGTAGAGCAGCATCAGGTTAATCATCCGCAGTTGCGGGTAGGGCAGGTGTAATGTCAGTTTCAGACATTTATGGTGCATTTCGGGTACGAATTGTACCAGAGCAAGCAGTATCCCGACCAATAGAGGAATAAATTCCAGTAAATCCACGAATACGGTATCCCGTGACAGCATAACTTCCCAAACGTGTTCCACACCTTTCATGCTGGCAACACGGTTGATGCGCAACATTGAGTATCCGGCAAAACCGAGCGTTACCAGCAGTGCAAGCAACAGATACCAGCGGGTTTTAATCCATTCTTTATAAAATATAGCGTTCATAATAGTTATTGGTTATTAGTATTTTCCCGTTAGTCCGATAAAAGCATCTTCCAGGTTTACAGTCTCGCATTTCAAATCGCTGTAAGGCACTTGCAGGGCTTTGAAACGAGTCTCAACTTCTTGTTGAGGCAGGAACGAGAAGGTTTCCAGCGTATTTCTGATAAGAGACGGATGGTAGAAATCCTTATCTTCCGGCATCTTGTAACCTTCGGGCAACGTGCAGGTATAGCGGCGTATCGTGTCCAGCAGTTCCTTTACGGGCTGCTGGATGAGGATACGTCCATAATCCATGATGATGCAGTCGTCTACCAGGCGTTCCATATCCTGAATGATGTGTGAGGTCAGGAAAACAGTTTTGTTTTCCGAGCGGGCATAGTCACGCAGATAGTCCACGAAGAGACGGCGGTAGCCGGGATCCAGACCGAGAGAGAAATCGTCCAGTACCAGCAATTCCGGGTTTTGTGCCAGGATAAGTCCCAGTGCCACTTGCGAACGTTGTCCGCACGACATACGCGAGATGCGTTGTCCGGGAGCTACTTTCAGTTTGTCCATCAGGTCGTAGTACGCTTCTTTGCGCCACTGTCCTGGATAGAAAGCAGAATAAAACTTCTCAATCTCCCGGATGGTCATGAACTGATATTGCACGTGTCCCTCGATGAGCAGGCCGATATTACGGCGCGTCGAAGGATGCATGGCCTGAATGTCCTGTCCGAAGATGGAACATTGGCCGGAGCGGGGTTTCAGGTAACCGCTCAATATATTGATCGTTGTGGTTTTTCCTGTACCATTCTTCCCCAGCAGTCCCAGGATGCGCCCTTTAGGCACGCTGAAGCTGAGGTTTTCGTAAATTAACCGTTTGCCATAATAGTGCGTCAGGTTATTGCATTCAATGATATTCTCCATTGATATCTTTTGTTTTTAGTATTGAACCTATTTTAATTACTCGTTAGCTGCATGGATTGATCTCGGAACTCCTGTAGGTAATTCTGTTTACCCCAAATGGTAACTCCATTTACATGCCGGGGTAAAGACCGTTACATACCGAGGTAAAGAGCGTTACAATACGGGGTAAAGGTCGTTACATGCGGCGGTAAATGCTTTTACCTCTTGCGGTAAATGTTTGGTAAATGCAATGCTTTGATAATTAGACTGCTAACCAATGTTTATACCTCGGGCTATATGCGAAGCTTGAGTCGTTTATAGAAATAGAAAAAGTAACGGAATCAGTATACCTGCTGCAAGTTCTATACCTCCGCGTCCCCACAAGCCTTTTGGTCCTTTCAGCATCACCATTCCCGTGACGGTAATAATGATGAGTCCTACGGCAAACACATCTGCGAAGTGAGTCCACCATCTTCCGGGATTGTAATGCAGCTTGGTCAGGGCGCTTATCAACGGACGACGTGTCAGCTTCTCGTAAACGGCTTGCTGGGTCTGCAGATTGACCATCAGGTTGGAACCGCCTTTCAGGAATACCTTCATCTGGTTTTCCTTCGGGAAGTAATGTTTGGTATAGTTCTTTTCTTCACCGAGTGGTGCCAGCAGCTCCAGGACATCATCCTTTTTCATTCCGGCCTGCGGGGGCATCACTTCGGTAATGGTATATTCCTGTCGCTCTACCGAGTAATTAGGATTGATCGTATTCCGGTGGTTCATCACAATTCCGGAGATGGCATATATCAATACCATCCCCGAGAAGAAGAATGAGAGGTCCCGGTGGATTATCCGGCTCCATTTCCGAAATGCGGTTCCCGCCTTACTGAATTTCATAGTTGGCGGCTTCCATATAATAGAATGACAGATAGGGCTTTCCTGATTCGGCCTGACGCTTGGCTATTTTAGCGCGGAAGTCAGCGATACGTGCTTCGGGCGTATTGGCTGTTTCGCCGCGTGCTTTCTTCTCGGTGCTGCATCCGGCTTCGCCTTCACCGTGCTTTTCGGCAGCGGCAGCTTTCAAGCGTGATTCCCATTGTTGCAGATAAGCTTCGTCCACACGTTGTTCTTTCAGGGTTCCGGTGACGCGAACGATGCTGTTGACACACTTCGTATCGAAAGAACCCAGTTTGGCTGCTTCTACACGGATGGTCTGTGTGTCGTCGCTACCCATCAGGAAGATTTTGGTGGCGCCGTGCTTGCAGGCATGTGTACATACACCTTCGATGGTGACTTCCTGGTCGGTCAGTGACTCGGCGTTAGCCAGAAGATCGTCTATTTCCATGGCACCGGAGGTCTGTTCGGTGGTTGCGGTTTCTTCAGTGCTCTTCTGCTTGTTGCTGCAAGAAGTTCCGATAAAGAATAATGCCATGATGGCGGCTGCGATTGATAATGTTTTAGTTCTCATTGTTGTTTTTTGTTTATTGTTAATCATTATTGTTGTTAAAAAGTAACTCCCAAAGTCCACGTCAGCTCATGGCGTTGACTCCCTTCCAAATATTCCACGTCGAATGCTTTAGTCATGGCGTAGCGGATAGAAGTATATCCTTTCATACCTTTTGCACCTATTGCATGCGCGTATTTGAAGCCGATTTCCCCTTTCAGCCGTTTGCAGGTAAGGTATTCAAATTCTTGGTGCAGAAACGTATCCATACTTTTGGGGGCGGACTGGCTCTCCGACGGAGTGGCATAGGTTCCGTCTTTTAGGGCGTTTCCATTACCCAAAACGTATGTTCCGCCTAAATATAGACTATACATATCTTTTGAGTGACATATGTTGCGTTCACCTGACAAATGAAATGTTGTGGAGGTGATATCCTGTTTCCGGTAATACGGATACATAGAAGCTGTAAGTTCTCTGCTGAAATAAGAAAAGCTGCCTTTTGCCACCCATGCAGGACATCCGTCTGTTACCAAAAAGTTGCCTCTATATTCAGCACTCAGATTCAAAGTGGTCTTGTCTGTGGTATCCAGCGTTCCGTAATAATCTACATTATTGATACCTCCACCTTCATTGTTATACCGATAAATATTCTCGAAATTGTTCAATGTTTCTTGTTGGAAATCAATGTGCAGGGAATGCAAATTTTTCCGTTCTTGTAAAGTTAGTGTTCCGTTATACGACAGTATATCAGACTCATGTTCGCTATAAACTACCGTGGCAGGAGATTTCTTACCATAATATCCACTACGTGATTTATAGGCAAATTCATTAAAGAATTGAAGTTTTGGAAGAATGTGCCATTTCAATTGTAAGGCTCCTCCATGATATTCATTGAACAATGGTTTTTCTTCACCCTCTTTTGTATATCCGTTTTCTCCGAACTGTTCCATAACCCCGAAGAAACTACCGTAACTGATCAGTGAATTATATATCTGGTCAGTAGTGCCATACATGTCCAGTAACAGTCCCTCCGTACTTCGGCGATAATAATAGTTTGCCCCCAACTCAATTTGTTTGTTGAGTAGATAACTTACTCCGACAGTCACATTCATATCAAGTAGTTTGTTGACATGACGCAAGTCCTTTTGCTTGGCATAATTGGCAGCAGTGTAATCTACCTTTCCTCCGATCGTTATCTTTTTTGAGAGGTCGGCACTGACGGCTCCTACCAGATGATAGTTTTCCAGCTTTTTATCTCCCCGATTTTCATCGGTATATTCTACGATGTCGAAAGGAGTATTCTTCGGATTGATAAAATATGAACCACTCATGTTTTTGCCCGCAAAGTTACGGTAGTCTACTTTCCCGTAGAATACTACTTTGGAATTGAGACGATAGAATGACTCCACCTGAGCACCGAATTCCAAGCTATTGTCCGACTGGAAATAATCAATAAATCCTCCGTTCTGTTTATCTACGTATACCTCTGCTGTAGTGATACGAGGGATAGACAGTGTATGTAGTCCGGCGGCATTCTCACTATTAAGCCAGGCTTCCGATTGCTTGATATACGGAAGATTCTTCCAGCCAATAGAGTCGGAATATTGCACTGCAAAGACGGAGCAGATAGCTCCGCTAAGCAGTGTGAATAGGAGTATTCTTTTATTTATAAGCATCAATACTGGGCTGTTTTCGTAGTTTAATTGTTTAAGAGAGGCAGTTTTAATCTCTCAAAGAAGCTTGTTTACGCTGGTGGAAATCATTTGTCGAATTATTCGTATCCTGGTAAATGATACGTGCTCCATTCTTCAGAGATGCCTCGGCGTCTATACCACTTGGATCAGTGCTTCCATCTGTTCCATAATTATAGCTGTAAACCAGTTTACCACTATTTCCTTCCACTGCTTCGGTAGCTTGTTTGTCTACGTTACGGTATGAAGTGTAGCCCTGTGCATTGGTCAGGACTGTGTATCCAGCATCAATAGCAGGCGTCAGGCGCTTTTGACTCTTGGCCAGTTGTGCCTGGCTGAAAACTTCCACTGCATCCAGTATCCAGTCTGTAGGAACTTTTGTGCAACGGTAAACAGCATTACCTTCTTTATCGGCTGTGTAATGATAATCTGTGTTGCTGGCGAAGACCTCAGGAGTGACATCGTGAGTCGAGAAAATGAAGAATGCGGGAGACTGGTTGCTCAATACCCATGCTGTTCCTTGCCCATATTTATAAGCTGTAAAATAGTTTGCAGTAGGAATACTCTCTGAAGGAGTGGGGTAATAGTTTGTCTGACTAAAGTCTTCAATATCATATGTACAATAATCTGCAGTGCTTAAATTCACAGAGTTAGAGTAAGTCAATGTGTGGTTGATGGCTCCGTTCAGAGCTATAACTACTTGTTTCCCGGCTTCGATGGTTAAGTTTCTGGGCAAATACCAGATTCCACATCCGGCAGGAATATAGTTGTCGTTGGCATAGGATAGTACTCCGTCTTTATAATCGTTGATTGTAGAGTTTGCGTTGTATGGGTTGACCATTCCTAAGCAGAAGTTTCCCAACGTGGCAGCCTGTTCTGAATTGTTATATAGTATAACATACTTGTCATATTGATAATTTCCGGAACCGTCATCTTTCTGACATCCGCCTACATACAACTCTTTGATAATAACTTGTCCTGATTTGGATTCTGTTAAGGCCACTTCTACGACACTGTCACCAGTCCACGTTTCCGTTACCGTGATGCCGCTTTTAACTCCGTTCAGTATAAAGGAGTAACCGTTTGAAGCGCGTTTTTCAGAGGCAGAAGCTTCATAGATACCTGCCGGTACAGTGAAAGCAGCCTTACCATTGGCATCGGTGGTAGCATCATAAGTAGTACCTGTACTTCCGGTTAACTTTACCGGAACTCCTTCTACTGCACTTAATTCACTTCCTGACGGATAAGCCAGTTGTACAGTCACCAGATAGGTTTTGTACACATCATTCTCATCGTCGCTGCACGCTGCGCAAAAGAGTAATACACTAAGAATTAGAAAAGCATACTTTTTCATTTTCATTTCTATTTTAATTAAACACTTATAATTTTAGTCTGATTGACAAACCGTAGTAGAACTGCGGAATGTATGAACTGTTGTAGAGTGATGATTCCTGATTGTTTTGTGATGATTTCACCCGTCCCATGTGGTTGAAGAAGTTATTTGCGTAGAATGAAATGGAGGCAAAATCTCCGATCTCTTTTGTCAGGTTAATGTTGGCGGAGAAATACGAGGAAATCTTGTTGGGGTTAAAATAGTAAGATGTACTCGATTTAGTTACGAGTTTTGCCAGCTCATTATATAACGCTGTGTCATTCTCCTTTGCCCATGCAAATTTCTCTGCAAAAGGTATCCGGGTATCCGGATCTTCCCACGTAGAGTAATAGAGCGGGTAAACAGCTACATATTTGTTTTTTCCGTAGATATCATAATCAGTACTAAAGTAATCTCCGGCATTCTCCAGGGCAAAGCCTCTACTTTCTCCGTTGCTGTATTCCGACAAATTCTTCTTATAATTATAGAAGGAACCTTCTATTCTCATAGAGAGGATCATTCGTATTTTGGGAATATGCGTTGTGATAGTCAGATTCATATTAAGCTGTTTAGACAAGCTGCCGTTAGAAACGGAAGCAGAAGTAGAAGAGGAAGTAGAGGTTATGGAGGAACCTCCATAATAACCCACATACTTATATGGGTTGCCATCAGCCATATTCGATGCTGAGCTTGGCATCCATGCAATCAGGTTTTCTTCTATACCTTTATAATAGTAATAATTTCCATCCAGGCGGACTGATGTTCTCAGCGCGGGGATTTGTGCGAAGTCAATAATCCAGTCGAGTCCCATTCTTTCTACCGGTGAACCGTTTCTATATTGGATGTTCGATTTGAATGTATTGCGGGTATTATAAGATAATTCCTGGCTTGGGTATGCACCTGTTTTATCTGTAACGGTAACGATACCTGTCTGCTGGTCAATACTGTAAACCCTGTTTGCCGAAGGAATTTCGCAATTATTCAGATGCTCTTGAGTTGTCAGATTATAAGAATAAGGTGTGTATACATTGGTACGCATGTATGGATTGTACGTTCTGTTCCGGAAAGCTGATACCGAGACCCTTGTTCCTTTGATGGTGGCTTCCATACCGATCTCTGCTTGTCGGGTATATTGCCACTTCAGGTCGGGGTTATAGATGGCTTTTGAGGGAATCGTGCTGTAAGCATAGAAAGTGGTTCCGTCACTCATAGTTCCGGGAGCAAAGGCCAGTTTATCCGAGTAAGAGGGTGATGGGTAAAGGACTTCAAATGAAGGTAGTTTTACGGATTTACCTACACCGCCATATACATTTAAATTGCTGACCCATTTATCTGCATTCTTCCATAATGTATATTGCGCATTGAAACGTGGAGAGAAACTATTTACTGTTCCGTATTCGGAGTTCTTGATATAGGTGATATCCGAACGTACTCCTGCTGTCAATTCCAGGGAAGAAGAATTTTCTCCGAGAGGAAGTATTATTCTATCTTCCAGATAGCCTGCTATATTATTAAGAAATGGCAATTCATCATAGCGATATTCACGCCAAGTAGGTGCATAGCGCATATCATCGTAATAGAGTCCCCGGCCTTTGTTACCGCTACTATTCAGTTCCGCCCCAAGCATGATTCTGTTGGAAATCTTTCCCCAACGTTTTGCCCAGTCGGCTTTTAGTTTCATTGCATAGCTGACAGGTTTGTTATCGGTATATGCCAGTTGATACCAGTATCCGGTAGGACTGAGGATAATTTCAGCATTTGGATTCTTATCATAGTTACTTGCTATGAAGTAGCCTTCCTGCGTACTATGAATAAGGGGCTGCGTGGATGCACTGCTTTTATTGGTATTTACTTTAGATAGCTTGTCTGAGTATGACATGGAGGCTGTCAGTGAGAGGTTGGTTATCCACGGTCTGTTCAACAGCCAGTTCAGTCCGATGTTTCCGCGAAAGGTGTAATCGCGTGTTTTTGTATAAGTATCTTTAAAAGCATCCGGGTCGGCTTCAGAATTGTAACCACCTATGTTTCCGGTAAAGCCCGCATTCAGTGAAAGTGGACGCTGGGCTTTCCGGTTCAGGGTATTAGAGTAAGTCAATGTTAAAGAATTGCGATCATAGGCAGTATGTGGAGAGGCCAAGTCAGAGGTTGACTTTGTGCGTTCCAAACTGGTATTAATTGTACCTGCTCTGTCTCCAAGCAAAAAGCCTTTACTTATAGCAATTTGTTTTGTTTTAGGTTGGGTGACCAATTCGATGATAAACGGTGTTTTCCCTTTCCGCGTATTTATTTTTACGATTCCGTTTGATAAATCTCCATATTCCACAGATGGGATTCCTGTAATGATTTCTACTGATTCAATGTTTGAAGAACCTATATTGCGCAGACCGACACCTTTTGTTTCACTCATCTCCGAGTTGTTTTGCAGGCGTACACCGTCTACTGTGATGGCAGTGCCGAAAGAAGCATTTCCCATTTCGCTGCTTCCGCTTCGTAGAGCGATACGTTCGTCAGAGCTTGCCAGATTCTGATCACCGGTTGATTTACCGCCCGGCAATAGAGTGCTGAGACTGCTGACATTTAATATTTGTGCATGATCCAAAGTGGCACGATCTATCGTATATGAAGTTGTTGGATCACTTATTTTTTTCTGTGCTGTAACCACCACTTCATTTAGCGTCAGATTATTTTCTTGTAGTGTGATTAGTAGGTCTTCGATGTTTTTCTGTACATCTATATCCAATGTCTGCGTAACGTATCCCAAATATTGTGCAGTGATTTTTACTTTGCCGACTGGTACTTGATTGATAGTGAACGCTCCTTTTTCATTACTAATGGCCCACAATTCGTATCCGGGCAAGTATACTGTAACGAACTCCATTGGAGACTTGTTCTTGTTATCAACAACCCGTCCCTTAATTGTATAATGCTGGCAGAATCCTGATTGTATAAAGCCTAAAGTGAAAAGAAAGAATAATATATATCTGTTAGCCATCGGGGATGTTATATTAAAACGGTAGTGCTACTACTATTTTTTTTGCAAAGGTAAAGAGATGTCGACAGGTAGGAAATCGCTATTTGTTGGTAATTTAGGGATGTCGTTGGGGGATGAAGTACTTATAAGTAGGTATTTAAGTTTCTGCAAGAAGATAGATGATAGGGTTGGGGCTAGAAACGACAAAAGCCGTTCCCCAGAATAGACAAGGAGGGAACGGCTTTTGTGGCAGTGTGCTTACTATTATTCAGCAGGCTGTGCAGGTGTTTCCGTTGCAGGAGTACCGTTGGCGGGAGCGTTGGCTGCGGGTTGTTCAGCTTTCGGTTCCTCTGCCTTTGGTTCTTCTGTTTTGGGTTCTTCCTTGGCAGGCTCAGCGGTTTTGGGCTCTTCAGCGTTTCCCGTTGCCGGTTGTTGCTGTTGAGTTTTCACCGGGTCCTGAGCGTTTGCCACGAAAGAACCACCACAAACAAACATAAACAGGGCTGCTACTAATACTAACTTTTTCATAATCATTTGCTTTTTTAGTTATACTAAATATATATATTATAGTTAAGAGTTTAGGTTTCCTTTTTTCAATTTAGGAAGCTTGACGCTTACGTAAAATATAGTTGCAAAGCTCGTGCCAGTGAGAAGGCTGATTGAACAAGTTGTTGATTATTAGTGCTATTGAAGATTTTGGAATCTGTGGCACAGTGTGGAATTGTGTGGAAAGTGTGGAATCAGGTGTGGAAAAATTCCACACTAAGGTACTCTGTTGCATACCAAGTCCGTATCAAGCCCGTACCAACACTGTACCAAGTCCGTGTCAAGTCCGTACCTATTCTAACTGTATAGATACGGAGTAGGTACGGACTTGATGCGGTTGGTATACGGTGCGAAGAGCCTTTTTAGCTCTCTATTTCGTAAAGTTTCAGTTTATTATACAGGGTTTTACGGTCTATACCCAATAGTTGAGCTGCCCGGCTTTTGTTATTTCCCGTTTGCCGTAATGCTTCGATTATCTGATGTTTTTCTGCTTCTTCATTACGTAATGGCAGACCTACGTGGGGATGAGTGATTTGCTGCAACTCGGTCAATTCTTTCAACGTAATAAGTTGGTCCTGCGCTAATAGGGTGGCACGGCGTACCACATTCTTCATCTGTCGCAGATTTCCCGGCCAGTGGTATTCCAGCAATGCCCGGGATGCTGCATCATCAAACCCGATCAACTGTTTATCCAGTTCCCGATTGGCTTGGTCGAGGAAGAAGTTGGCAAAGAGAAGGATGTCTTCTCTCCGGTCCTTGAGTTCGGGCATGCGCAGAGTGAACTCATTGATACGGTGGAACAGATCCTGACGGAAAGTTCCTTTCTCGATGGCCTGTTCCAGATCTTCATTCGTAGCGGAAACCAGTCGCACATCTACAGTGATTTCTTTATTGGAACCTACCGGGCGGATTTTCCGTTCCTGCAAGGCACGTAACAGTTGTATCTGGACTTCGTAACTGAGATTGCCTATTTCATCGAGGAAGATGGTTCCTCCGTTGGCTGCAACAAAGGCTCCTGTTTTGTCTGTCAATGCTCCGGTGAATGAACCTTTTACGTGTCCGAAGAACTCCGATGCGGCAAGTTCTTTTGGGATGGAGCCACAGTCGATGGCAACGAAAGGCTGACCGGCACGCTTGCTGAGTTGATGGATACGGTGGGCTACATATTCCTTACCCGTTCCACTGGCACCATTGATCAGTACCGACATCGTGGTGGGGGCAACCAGTCTTACATAATTATAGAGTTGTTTGGCTGCATCACTCTCTCCTTCCAGATAGTCGGAAGACGGAGTGCCGCCTGCATTTTTCTGATGGGTACTTTCTCCTTTCCCGAAACTGGGGGCTTGTCTGGGAGAAGCAGCGGGTTGTTTCACAGCCTCACTGATTTTCTTTAGAAGTTCGTCCGGATTTACAGGCTTGGCAACGTAGTCGCTGGCACCTAATTTCATAGCTTGCACCGCCGATTGTATATCGGCATAGCTTGTCATCATGATGAGCGGAATGGACAGACCTTGCTCTCCCAACCACTTCAACAGGTCGATGCCGTCCTTGTCGGGCAGACGCAGGTCGGACAAAATCAAGTCGGCACCCTCTGTTTCCAAATGTTTCTGGGCGCGGGCGATACTGCTGACGGAAGCTACCTGAAAGCCTTTTTTGCCTAACCAGGTCTTCAGCATCATACCGTAAGTAATGTCGTCTTCAACGATGAGTATAGATTTCATTGCCTTATCTTTTGTCTCTTTTAAGACACAAAGGTAAACCGATTTGTCTGAAAATCGTATATTTGCAAACTTAATTTAAATAAAAAGCGTTATGAAGAGGAATTTCATTGTATTATTAACCATACTGATTTGCAGCGTTACAGCCTGCCAATCGGGACAAAAGAAAGATAGAAACATGGATCAGGAAACTAAATTGAAGATCGAAACAACTGCGGGTGACATTATCGTGAAACTGTATAATGAGACGCCGCAACATCGTGATAACTTCATCAAACTGGCGGAAGAGGGTACATACGAAGGTACATTGTTCCACCGTGTCATCAAGGATTTTATGATACAGGCAGGTGACCCTGACTCAAAGAATGCTCCGAAAGGAAAGATGCTGGGTGCAGGTGATGTAGGTTATACGATTCCGGCTGAGTTCGTTTATCCGAAGTATTTTCATAAGAAAGGTGCATTGTCTGCTGCGCGTCAGGGTGACAATGTGAATCCGGAGAAGGAATCGTCGGGTTGCCAGTTCTACATTGTGACGGGTAAAGTGTATAATGACACTACGTTGCTGGGCATGGAGAACCAGATGAACCAGAATCGTCTGACTACTGTGTTCAATGCTTTGGCACAAAAACACATGAAGGAAATCTATAAGATGCGTAAGGAAAATGACCAGGATGGTCTGATGAACTTGCAGGATACACTGTTTGCACAGGCTGAGGCGGAAGTTGCCAAGCAACCGGAATTCCACTTTACACCGGAGCAGGTGAAGGCTTATACTACGGTAGGTGGTACTCCGCACCTGGATGGTGAATATACTGTGTTCGGCGAAGTGATTGAAGGCATGGATATAGTAGATAAGATACAGCAGGTAAAAACGGACCGTAGCGACCGCCCGGAAGAGGATGTGAAGATTACGAAGGTGGTGGTGTTGGACTAAAGTCTTGTCTGTTCAAATCTGTAGGGTTTGAATGAAATGATTTGTGGACTATCCGTCATTCTGAGCGTAGTCGAAGAATCTCTTCCCCTGCTGTATAGCGCAGCCTTATGTTAAGGGAGTAGATCCTTCGACAAGCTCAGGATGACAGGTAGTACTGCTTAATCATTTGCCTCATTACTGCACCAGAAAGGAATCATTTCCTCCTCTGTCAGCTTAAACTCCTGATCTTATGAAGATAAATAAATATAGTCTTAATAACGGACTGCGTCTGGTACACTGCGAAGACCTCAGTACTCAGATGGTAGCACTGAACATCGTTTATGATGTAGGTGCCCGGGACGAACATCCCGAACATACTGGCTTTGCCCATTTGTTCGAACATCTGATGTTTGGCGGTTCTGTGAATATACCCGACTATGATGCCCCTTTGCAGTCGGCAGGTGGCGAAAACAATGCCTGGACGAACAATGACATTACAAACTATTACCTCACTGTTCCCAAATCGAATGTAGAGATTGGCTTCTGGTTGGAGTCCGACCGTATGATGGAACTGGCATTCAGTGAACAAAGCCTTGAAGTGCAGCGCGGTGTGGTCATGGAGGAGTTCAAACAGCGTTGTCTGAACCAGCCTTACGGAGATGTGGGACATCTTATCCGTCCGTTGGCTTATGAGGTGCATCCGTACCGCTGGCCTACCATCGGAAAGGATTTATCGCATATTGAACAAGCTACACTGGAGGAAGTGAAGTCATTCTTCTACCGCTTTTATGCACCTAATAATGCTGTACTTGCCGTTACCGGAAATATATCGTGGGAAGAAACTGTCCGATTGACAGAAAAGTGGTTTGGCCCGATTCCCCGCAGGGATGTGCCTGTGCGACAATTGCCGCAGGAACCCGTACAGACAAAGGAACGCAGGCAGGTGGTGAAACGGCCTGTCCCCCTGGATGCGCTGTTTATGGCTTATCACATGTGTAGTCGCGAGCATCCTGACTATTATGCTTTTGATATCCTTTCAGATATCCTTAGTAACGGACGTTCCAGTCGCTTGAACCGGCGGTTGGTGCAGGAACAGAAATTGTTCTCCGGCATAGACGCTTATATTTCGGGTACGCGTGATGCGGGATTGCTGCATATCAGTGGAAAGCCATCAGCCGGAGTATCACTGGAACAGGCTGAGGCCGCTGTACGCAAAGAGTTGCAGGAGTTACAGCAAGTGGCGATAGAAGAACAGGAATTGGAGAAAGTAAAGAATAAGTTTGAATCCACCCAGATATTCGGGAATATCAATTACCTGAATGTAGCCACAAATCTGGCATGGTTCGAATTGGCCGGACAGGCAGAGGATATAGACCGTGAGGTAGAACGGTATCGCGCAGTGACGGCAGTGCAGCTGAAGGCAGTTGCACAAGAGACTTTCCGTGAGGAAAACTCGGTGGTATTATATTATGAGAAAGATAAATGAATAGATTAATTGCTATATACAAGGGGCATTATAAAGCCCTCTTTTACTTAGGACTTCCCATCGTTATCGGCCAGATGGGTGTCATTGTTCTCGGATTTGCCGATACTCTGATGGTGGGACACCACAGTACGGCCGAGTTGGCAGCTGCTTCTTTCACCAATAATCTTTTTACACTTTGCATTATTTTCAGTACCGGTTTCTCTTATGGACTGACGCCTGTGGTGGGTGAGTTCTACGGTAACCGTCGTTTCATGGAGGCCGGACAAGCTTTGCGCTCAAGTCTGCTTGCCAATGTTTTGGTAGCGCTGTTGCTGACACTTATTATGACTGTCGTCTATTTCTGTGTGGAATACATGGGGCAACCCGAAGAACTGATTCCCTTGATAAAACCCTATTTCCTGATTCTGTTAGCATCCCTGGTATTTGTTATGCTATTTAATGGCTTCAAGCAATTTACGGATGGCATCACCCAAACACAGACAGCCATGTGGGTGCTTCTTGGTGGAAATGCATTGAATATCATAGGTAACTATATATTGATTTACGGAAAGTTCGGCTTTCCGGAATTGGGGTTGTTGGGCGCGGGTATCAGTACCCTGTTCTCGCGTATTGTTATGGTCATTGTTTTTACACTGGTTGTTTTCCGTAGTCGCAGATTCTTAAGATATAAGGCGGGGTTCTTCCGTTTGGGATGGTCGAAACAAATGTTCAGGAGACTGAATGGACTTGGATGGCCGGTCGGCTTGCAGATGGGCATGGAGACGGCTTCATTCAGTCTCAGCACGATTATGGTCGGTTGGTTGGGAACCATTGCTTTGGCATCACATCAGATTATGCTTACTATTTCTCAGTTCACCTTTATGATGTTTTACGGGATGGGGGCGGCGATTGCCGTTCGTGTCAGTAACTTCAAGGGGCAGAACGATATGGTGAATGTCCGCCGTTCAGCATATGCCGGTTATCACCTCATCTTGGCAATGGCGGTGGTGCTTCTGAGTATTGTGTTTCTGTTGCGCAATCAGGTTGGGGGCTGGTTTACAGATAGCGTGGAGGTTTCTGCCATGGTATCTTCTTTGTTCCTTCCATTCCTGGTTTACCAGTTTGGTGACGGATTGCAAATCAGCTTTGCCAATGCCCTGCGTGGTATCGCAGACGTAAAACCGATGATGTTCATTGCATTTATTTCCTATTTTGTTATATCTTTGCCTGTAGGATACTTATGCGGTTTCGTGCTGGGTTGGGGTACGGTCGGCGTATGGATGGCTTTCCCATTCGGACTGACGAGTGCAGGCATTATGCTTTGGCTGCGTTTCCGTTATAAAACGAGATGAAGGAAAGTGATACTATCACCCTATCACTATAATATATAAATATGAATAATGTCTCCAAGAAGAAGATAGCTGCCGGTTATGTGGTCCTGTTGGCAGTCTTGCTTTATTCCCTGTTCTTCGTGCACCGGGAAATGGAGAATCTTATGAGCTCGGATAATAGTGATATCCTGCGTACGGATAGCCTGATAGGGCTTTTGCGGGAAAAAGATGCTAATACGGTCCGCTTGCTGCGTACGCTGAGCGAAGCTAATGACAGCATGATTTCTGCTCGGGAGGTGGAGCAGATTATAGCCGAGCAGGATACCATTATCACCCAACAGCGTGTGCAACGTCGTGTTACTGCCCGTCGTGATACCGTTGTGACTCAACCTAAGAAGAAAGGTTTCTTCCGTCGTCTGGGGGAAGTCTTCGTTCCACCACGCAAAGATTCTGCTGTTCAGGTACAAACTACCCTTGAAGTTGCTACGGATACTGTGCTTGATGCTTATAATCCTGTTGATTCACTGCACGCAAAATTACGTACCGTTGCCCAGCAAAGGAAAGCGGCCAATAGTGTGATGCAGCGTCGTAAGCGAACTTTGCAACGCCTTGATCATGTGTTGAGTGCCCGTATTGACAGTCTTTTGAAGGGATATGAACAGGAAACTCTGCTGCGTGCCCGTGAAGAGGCCGAGTATCAGAAAGCGGTACGACATCGTTCTGCTACGATTATTTCAGGCATTGCTGCGGGGGCTGTTGCGTTGTCCGTTATCTTTCTTGTCATGATCTGGCGGGATGTTACTCGTAGTAACCGCTATCGGCGTCAGTTGGAAGAAGCTAACCGCTTCGCCGAAGAGTTGCTTGCCTCTCGCGAAAAGCTGATGCTTGCCATTACCCACGATTTCAAAGCTCCCTTAGGTTCTATCATGGGGTATGCAGATTTGCTCTCCCGGCTCACTGTTGACGGACGGCAACGCTTCTATCTCGACAACATGAAAACCTCCTCGGAGCATCTGCTGAAACTGGTTACCGATTTGCTCGATTTTCATCGCCTCGACTTGCATAAAGCTGAGATAAACCGTGTTACTTTCCATCCTGCACGCCTGCTGGAAGAAATATACGTCAGCTTTGAACCGCTGACTTCTGCCAAAGGATTGTCTTTGAAATGTGAGATAGATCCCGAACTGAAAGGAACTTTCATCAGTGACCCTTTACGCTTGCGTCAGATTGTCAATAACTTGCTTTCGAATGCAGTGAAGTTCACTTCGGAGGGTGGCATCACGCTGACTGCCAGCTTTGTGCCGAAAGGTGATCCGGCTTTCTCCGGAAATCACTTGAAGCTTTCTGTTATCGATACGGGAAAGGGGATGGAGCCCGGTGATCGTGAACGTATCTTCCAGGAGTTTACCCGTTTGCCGGGAGCACAGGGAGAGGAAGGATTCGGCTTGGGATTATCTATTGTCCGTATGTTGGTGCAACTGCTGGAAGGGCGTATCGAAGTAGATAGTGTGCTCGGAAAGGGGAGTACGTTTACGTTGCGGATACCTTTGTATCCGGTGGCTTTGAATGATACTTCCGAAGTGAATGAACAGAAGAATGAAAATTCATCCTCTTCACCTGCTCAAACTCCTGCTTTGCATATCCTCTTGATTGATGACGACCGTATCCAGCTCACTCTCACTTCTGCTATGCTTGCACAGAGTGGCATCACTTCTGTTGCTTGTCTGCAATTGGATGAATTATTGGAAGCCCTCCGTACCGATACTTTCGATGTATTGCTCACTGATGTGCAAATGCCCGCCATGAATGGTTTCGACTTGCTGAACCTGTTGCGTGCTTCAAATATTCCGCAAGCTAAGACTATACCTGTGATTGCTGTAACTGCCCGTAGTGATATGCAACGTGAAGAGTTTTTAAAACATGGTTTTGCCGGAAGCTTGCACAAACCATTTATGGTGAATGAACTGTTGGCAGAATTGGATATTGAAAAGAGAGAAACAGGTCTTGTTACTCCACAGAATCATATAGGAACGAATGCTGTACAGACCGATAAGGTTGCAACTGAAGCTGTTCCTGCTTCTGCATTAAATTTCTCTGCTCTCACTGTTTTCTCAGGTGATGATCCTGATGCGGCAAAATCTATTCTGGAAAGTTTTGTCACAGAAACACGCCTGAATGCTGATCGCTTGCGACAGGCATTAGATGTTGAAGATACAGACGGCATTGCCGCCATGGGGCATAAGATGCTTCCCTTGTTTACTTTACTGGGAGCTAACGAACTTGTTGCTTTATTGAAAGAGCTTGAAGCCTCACGCGGGGAAGTATTCAGTGAAAAGATAAAAGAGAAATCTTTCTCAGCACTCGCTCAGATTGAAGATATCGTAGTACAGGTAGAGGAATAAATAGCCTTTTTGTCTTCTACATCAACCAAATGTCGTTAGAATTTGTTTACTTTGTAACGATTTAAACACTGACTATCGATTGACGTCCTAATGAGAAGAAAATGGTTGAAATGGGTGGTGTGGATACTGCTCACCCCTATCATATTGTTTGTAATACTGATGGTATTGCTTTATATCCCTCCCGTACAGAACCTGATACGGAAGCAAGCCACTGCCATCGCATCCGAGGCAACGGGTATGGATATATCTGTTGAGCGCATCGACCTCCGCTTTCCGCTGAACCTGCTGGTACGCGGTGTGCAGGTCATTCAGCCTATACAGGCAGATAAACAAATTTCCTCTGTTCCCGGCGACTCCCTTGCCGTGAAACAGGTTTCCGATACCCTGCTGACACTGGAAAGCCTGAACGTGCGCGTGCAGGCATGGCCGCTGATACGCGGAAAAGTAGAACTGGACGAGGTTACTGTGAACGGAGTTTTCCTAAACTCTGCCGATCTGATAGAGGGTATTCGTGTACGTGGTGTGTTGGGGCGTTTCTTCCTCGAAAGTCACGGTGTAGACCTGAAGAAAGAAGATGCTATTATCAACCGCGTGGAACTGAGTGATACTCATATGCTCGTTGTAATGAACGACACTACCACTGCCGAACCGGATACCACGACTGCCGCCCTTAACTGGAAAGTGGCTTTACACAAGTTGGCATTGAAGAACGTTTCCGTTGATTTGCAAATGCCGCTGGATTCCATGCGTCTTGCTGCCCGTCTGGGTGATGCAGAGGTGGATGATGCGGTTGCTGACCTGGGCGGACAGATGTACGGTCTGAAGAAATTTGAATTGAGCAGTACTACGGTTAACTATGATGCGGGTAGCCAATTGCTCAGTGCCATTAATAGCCTGATAGATACCGGTAGTCTTGCGGCTACCGATAGCACCGGTGTGAAACCTGCCCCGGGCTTTGATGCTTCGCACATTGCCTTGCGGGATATTCGCATTGGAGTGGACTCCGTGCTTTATCATGGACGGAACATAAATGCCGTTATCCGGGAATTCTCCATGAACGAACGTTCCGGCCTGAGCATCACTTCACTGACGGGACGGGTATTTGCTGATTCCACTGTTATTCAGGTGCCTTCTTTAAAATTGCTTACCCCACACAGTGAAATGGATTTCACCGCCCAGACTTATTGGGAATTGGTAGAAATTCCCACTTCCGGACGACTCTCCGCCCGTTTCAATGCCCGCATCGGTAAGCAGGATGTAATGCTCTTTGCAGGTGACTTGCCTGATACATTCAAGGATGCATATCCTTTCCGCCCTCTTACCATCCGTGCCGGTACGGAAGGTAACTTCAAGCAGATGCAGATTTCCCGCTTCAATATCGACCTGCCGGGTGCTTTCACCTTGAATGGTGGTGGTGAGATTTGGAACCTCACCGACAGTTTGACGCGCAACGGAAGCATTGACTTTGATATCCGGACACAGAATCTGAATTTCCTTACCGGATTGACAGGTGTCACCCCCGACGGTTCTATTGTTGTGCCGGACAGTATGCACCTTGCTGCGCGACTTGGTTTGGATGGCCCCAATTATGATGCCAGCCTGAAATTGAAAGAACGCGAAGGGCTGTTGAATCTGCTGGCTCGTTACAACACTTCTACCGAAGCCTATCAGGCAGACCTTCATGTGGATGCCTTGCAAGTGCACCACTTCCTGCCTAAAGATTCTATCTATACCCTTTCGGCTAAGGTTGCCGCCAAAGGAAAAGGATTTGATCCTGCCAATCACCATACTGTGGCTGCTGTACAAGCTTCTCTCGGTGAATTACAATACGGACACTGGAATATTTCCGGCATTGACCTGACAGCCGGATTGAAATCCGCTCTTGCCACTGTACACATGACGAGCGACAATGCCCTGCTGAAGATGCAGGCGGATGCAGATATGCGTCTTGACCGTAAATACCTGGATGGCAAGGTGGCTATGAATGTGGAGAATGTCGGTCTGCATGAGTTAGGTATTTCTCCTAAACCATTGAAGCATCCTTTCGCTTTCACTCTCGGTGCCGAGGCACGCCATGACTCTATCAAGATGAACATGGATGCAGGCGACCTCGACTTTCAGTTCCGTGCCCGCAGTACCTTGCAGAAACTGATGGATCAGGGCACTGCCTTTGCCACACTTCTTACCCGGCAGATAGAATTGAAGCAACTCGACCATGCAGAATTACGGAAAGCACTGCCCTCAGCCGGTATGCAACTGAAAGCCGGTAAGCAGAATCCTGTCAGTTATTTCCTGGCAACCAAGGATATTTCTTTTGATGACTTTATATTGCGTTTTGGCGCCACACCCCGACGTGGTATCAACGGGCGAACTGCTATACATGGTCTGCGTATGGACTCCTTACAACTGGATACCATTTTCTTTGCTATCAGCCAGGACACTGCACGCATGAAGTTGCAGGGGGGTGTTATAAATGGACCAAAGAACCCTCAGTTTGTCTTCCGCAGTACACTGACGGGTGAAATCCGTAATGAAGATGCCGAACTTACCCTGAATTATGTGGATGCGAAGGGAGATACCGGACTCGATCTGGGTATCAATGCCCGTCCTTTGATAGAGGGCCGGGGTAGGGGTAATGGTATTGCCTTCCGCCTGACACCTGCCGAGCCTATCATTGCTTTCCAGAAGTTCCACTTTGTAGATAACAGCGACTGGATTTATCTGCACAAGAATATGCGCGTCTACGCTAATGTCGACATGGACAGTGAGGACGGACTCTGCTTCCGTATGCAGTCCGACCGGTCTGACACTGTCTCTTTACAGAATATAAATCTGGAATTAATCCGTTTCCGCTTGGATAAACTAAGTGGCATTCTGCCTTATATGCCCCGTATCACGGGACTTTTCTCTGCGGAAGCAAACTATATACAAACAGCAACCTCCCTGCAAGTTTCCGCTGAAGCCGATGTGGAAAAGCTGACTTACGAACGCCAGCCGGTAGGTAACATCGGACTGGGCGCCACATGGCTTCCGGGTGATAAAGGCACGCACTATCTGAATGCCTATTTCCGGTCGGGAGATCAGGAGGTGCTGACTGCCGATGCCGTATTAACTCAGAAGAACGGACGTGATTCGCTTGAAGTCAACACCACTTTCGAGCATTTCCCGCTTTCCCTTGCCAATGCCTTTATGCCCGATCAGGTCGTTACTTTCACAGGTGACATTGACGGTGGACTTTATATCAATGGAGATATGGAGAAACCAAAGATGAGCGGCGATCTTTCATTAGACAGTGTCTCTGTCTACGCCCGTCAGGCAGGTGCTCGCTACTGGTTCGACAATCGTCCGTTGAAGATAGAGAATAACCAGCTTATATTTAATAAGTTTGCTATATATACCACCAGTCGTAACCCCTTCACGATAGACGGAAACGTGGACTTCCGGAATATGGACCGACCGACAGCAAACCTGACCTTGCGTGCACAGAATTATACTCTGCTCGATGCACCCCGCACACGCGAGAGTATGCTTTACGGTAAAATCTTCGTGGACCTGAACGCTACCGTACGAGGTCCGCTGGATGGACTGACCATGCGCGGAAACATGAATCTGCTGGGTAATACGGATGTAACCTATGTGCTGACCGATTCGCCCTTGACAGTAGAAGACCGTTTGGGTGAACTCGTTACATTCACTTCCTTTACGGATACTACTTCGGTACAGGCAACGGAAGTTCCCACTATGTCGCTTGGCGGTATGGACATGTTGATGTCTGTGCATATTGATGATGCCGTACGCTTACGTGCCGATCTCAGCCCTGACCGCAGCAGCCGTGTGGAATTGGAAGGTGGAGGTGACCTGAATCTGCAATATACTCCGCAAGGCGATCTCACATTGTCCGGTCGCTATACGCTGATCGGTGGTATGATGAAATATGCCCTGCCCGTTATTCCTCTGAAAGAGTTCCAGTTTGTCAACGGAAGCTATGTGGACTGGACGGGTAATCCGATGAACCCTTCGCTCAACCTGACTGCTACGGAGCGTGTCCGCGCTTCCGTATCCGATGGTGATGACGGTGGTTCGCGTATGGTGAACTTCGACGTTTCCATCAGCATCAAGAATCGTTTGGAGAACCCTGATTTGAGTTTTAATCTGAGTGCCCCTGAAGATGCCACTGTGCAGGGTGAGCTGGCAGGAATGAGCGCCGATGAACGAAGCAAGCAGGCCATCACCATGCTTGCCACCGGTATGTATCTTTATAACAGCGGAAAAGGTGGTGGTTTAACCATGGGTTCCGCACTGAACAGTGTGCTGCAAAGCCAGATTAATTCACTGACCGGGAACCTGAAGAATGCTTCCCTCAGTGTGGGTATTGAAGACCGTACTGCCGCCGAAACGGGCGATAAACAGACGGATTACAGTTTCCGCTATTCGCAGCGTTTCTTCAATGATCGTGTACAGATCATTATCGGTGGAAAAGTGTCCAGTGGCGCCAATGCAACGAATGACGTAGAATCGTTCATCGATAATATTTCTTTGGAATATCGTCTGGATAATAGTGGTACACGCTATGTCCGCGTATTCCACAACAAGAACTATGAAAGTGTGCTCGACGGTGAGATAACCGAGACAGGTGTCGGCCTTGTGCTTCGCCGGAAAATGGACCGCCTGAGTGAGCTGTTCATATTCAAGAGAAAGAAGAAAGTAGAACCTGTAAGCGAATAGTGTAAAAGAAATAGCAATAGTATGATGCCTCTCGAATCATTCTCAGTTCTCCTCCTCCCGGGAGGAGGAGTACCCGAAGGGGGAGGTGGTAGGCACATACATAAATTCTTAATACATAGAAGAATAAAATGAAGAAACTTGTATATATACTCCTTGCAACCCTGCTTCTGGCAGCCTGCTCCACTACTAAGCACCTGCCTGAAGGCGAAGTGCTCTACACCGGTCAGAAGCCGATGATTGTAGAGAACCGCTCCGATACCAAGGTAGGCGAGACCGCTATGGAAGAAGTGGAAGCCGCCCTTGCCAAAGCCCCCAATAACTCTCTGCTCGGTAGTTCCGAATACCGCATTCCTTTCCCTTTCGGACTGTGGGTGTACAATGGTTTTGGAAAGTACAAGAAAGGTTTCGGAAAGTGGATATTCAACCGCTTTGCCGCTACTCCCGTGCTCATATCCTCCGTTAATCCGGACATCCGACAGAAAGTAGCGACAAATATCCTGCACGATTATGGGTACTTTAATGGTACAGTAAGCTATCAAACTTTCGTTAATCCCAAGGACAGTCTGAAAGCCAAGTTGCAATACACGGTCGATATGCGCAACCCGTACTTTATTGATACCGTTTATTATAGGGGATTCAACAGTACCACCATGCAGATTATCAACCTCGGTCGCCGTCGCTCCCTGATCAGCCCGGGTGAACAGTTCAATGTTACCGATCTTGATGGTGAGCGTACCCGCATCAGCGGCCTGCTGCGTAATATGGGGTATTACTATTTTCGCCCTGACTATCTGACTTACCAGGCTGATACAACCCTCGTTCCCGGTGGGCACGTCAGCCTGCGCATGATCCCCGTTCCCGGTATGCCGAAGGATGCCGAACGTCCTTTCTTCGTAGGTAAAACCAATTTCTACCTCCAAGGGCCACAAGGACAAATGCCCAATGACAGTCTCTACTACAAGACTTTTTGGATACACTATTACGATAAACTGAAGATACGTCCCAATATGCTTCACCGTTGGCTGAACTACCAAGGTTATCAACGGAAACGGCAGGAACTGGACAAGGGAGGTATGCGCCGTCGTCCGGAAAAGTTGTATAGCCAGTATCGGCAAACACGTATCCAGGAGCGTCTGGCAAGTGTAGGTATTTTTCGTTATCTGGAGATGCAGTACACGCCCCGCGATACAGCGCTCGTTTCCGATACGTTGGACGTGAATATCCGTGCTATGCTGGATAAACCGTATGATGCCGAACTGGACTTCAATGTTACGATGAAAAGTAATAACCAGACCGGCCCCGGTGCCGCCTTCACCGTAACGAAGAACAACGTCTTCGGCGGTGGTGAAACCTGGAATGTGAAAGTAAACGGCTCTTATGAATGGCAGACGGGTAAGAACAGCAGTTCGCTGATGAATAGTTACGAGTTGGGCTTATCTTCTGCACTTACCTTTCCGCGTATCGTCTTTCCCCGGATGGGTACCAAGGAATATGACTTCCCGGCTTCCACTACCTTCCGTGTCTATATAGACCAGATGAACCGTGCCAAGTACTATAAACTGCTTGCGTTCGGTGGAAACGTTACGTATGACTTTCAGCCTGTGCCTACCCGGAAACACAGTATCACGCCCTTCCAATTGACATTTAACGTGTTGCGTAATCCGACTGCGGCTTTTGAGGAAATACAAGCTCAGAATCCGGCCCTTTACATCAGCCTCCGTAATCAGTTTATTCCTAAAATGGAATATACATACACTTATGATAATGCTTCTCTCCGCACAGTCCGTAACCCCATTTGGTGGCAGACTACATTCGGCTCTGCCGGTAACCTGACCTCTTTGGTTTACAAGGCATTCGGACAGTCGTTCAGCAAAGAAGATAAGAAACTGCTGGGAGTTCCTTTCGCACAATTCCTGAAGCTGAATTCGGAGTTCCGTTATCATTACAGGATAGATAAGAACCAGATGATTGCTTCCCGTATTGCAGGAGGATTTATCTGGTCCTATGGAAATGCGACGACTGCACCATATACCGAACAGTTCTACATAGGTGGTGCCAACAGTATCCGTGCCTATTCTGCACGCAGTATCGGCCCTGGTGGCTATCCACCCGATAAAGAGAAAAAGTATTCCTATATCAACCATGTGGGTGATATCCGTATGGAAGCAAACGTGGAATATCGTTTCCGTATTCTCGGCGATCTGCACGGAGCTGTCTTCCTCGATGCAGGTAATGTCTGGTTGATGCGTAAGGATGAAAACCGTCCCAATGGGCAACTGACGTTGAAGAATTTCCCGAAACAAGTTGCTTTGGGCACAGGTGCCGGTCTGCGCTACGACCTGGATTTCCTTGTATTCCGTTTCGACTGGGGTGTGGCACTGCATGATCCGTATGATACAGGAAAAAAGGGATATTATAATATTCCGAAGTTTAAAGATGGTATGGCATGGCATTTTGCTATCGGCTATCCGTTCTAACGGTGAGTTTTGTACGATAGAGCTAAAATATGAATCAATTGTCTACCTCTCTTGACTTTATTTTTTGTAATTTTGCCCCCGTAATCAAAACAAGGATACACTAACCTTTTTAAATAATAACTAAGTATGAAACCAACTTTATTCTTATTGGCAGCCGGAATGGGCAGCCGTTACGGTGGCTTGAAGCAATTGGACGGACTGGGTCCGAATGGCGAAACTATTATGGACTATTCAATTTATGACGCCATTAACGCCGGATTTGGTAAGCTCGTTTTCGTAATCCGTAAGGATTTTGAGAAAGACTTCCGTGATAAAATTATTTCAAAATATGAAGGTCATATCCCGTGTGAACTGGTGTTCCAGTCTATCGACGATCTGCCCGAAGGCTTCACTTGTCCCGAAGGTCGTACGAAACCCTGGGGAACCAACCATGCCGTAATGATGGGTGCTGATGTAATTCAGGAACCGTTTGCTGTTATCAATTGCGACGACTTCTATGGTCGTGACTCTTTCCAGGTAATGGGTAAATTCCTCTCTGCACTGCCCGAAGGTTCAAAGAATGTATATTCAATGGTAGGTTTCCGCATTGGCAATACACTGAGCGATAGCGGTACTGTATCTCGCGGTCTTTGCGGTACGGATGCCAACAACCTGCTGACTTCTGTTGTAGAACGCACTAAGATCCAGCGTATGGATGGCGAAGTGAAATACATTGACGATAATGGCGAATGGGCAGCTACCCCCGAAACTACTCCGGTAAGTATGAACTTCTGGGGCTTTACTCCTGATTACTTTGCATACAGCTTCGATTTCTTCAAGAGCTTCCTGAGCGATCCGAAGAATATGGAGAACCTGAAAAGTGAATTCTTCATCCCGTTGATGGTAGATAAATTGATTCAGGACGGTATTGCTACATGCGAAGTCCTCGATACTACAAGCAAATGGTTTGGCGTGACTTATCCTGAAGATCGCCAAAGCGTTGTAGATAAAATCCAGGCTTTAGTGGATGCAGGTGAATACCCTGCCAAGCTGTTCTAAGTCCGGGAACTTTGCGAAAGCAAATTTAGAATTAGAAATAGAAGGGAGTTATCGTAAGATGATTCCCTTTTTTAATTTCACGGCAATGTATCTTTTAAAGTTGTATCGTAGCTTCGCAAGCCTCGGCTACTGCCGGATGATGTGTGATGAAGATGAATGTCTTGCCTGTGCAGTCTCTGCGCAGGTTTTTAATTAATTGTCGTTCCGTTTCGGGATCAAGGGCAGAGGTGGCTTCATCCAGCAGCAGGATGTGTCCGGGACGGAGGAGGGTGCGGGCGATGGCGATACGCTGGGCTTGTCCTTCGCTGAGGCCGCCACCTTGTTCATTGAGATTGGCATCTATTCCATCTGGTAGAGAGAGGACGAAGTCGGCACAGGCGGTGCGGAGAGCCTGGAGCATTTCGGCTTCAGTGGCATGAGGATTACCCATTAGCAGGTTGTCACGAATGGTACCGCTGAAGAGAGTGTTTCCCTGGGGAACATAGACGAAGTTGGAACGGGTTTGAGGGGAAACTTCAAGAGTTGAGAGTGAAGATTGTGTTATGTTTGCAGGTGAAAGGGTAATACTTCCTTCTTGCGGGTCAGCGAGTGCGAGAAGCAACCGGATCAGGGTGGTTTTTCCGGCGCCTGTTTCACCTAATACGGCAGTACAGCTTCCGGCAGGGAAGTTGCAGGAGAAGTGATTTAGTATAGGGCGGTCACCTGTTGAATAACTGAATGTGACATCTTTCAATTGTAAATCCGGGGTTTGGAGGAATAGTTGTGATGCTCCGCTTGCTTCAGCGGGAAGTTCTTCCAGTTCTATCAATCGCTCTACAGCGGTGAGGGCATTGATAAAGGAAGGTAGCAGGCGTGAAAGATCGAGTGCAGGCCGTTGTACTTTTCCTACCAGTTGCAGGAAGGCAGTCATTGTTCCGAAGGTGATACTGCCTGTGCTGAGGCGCACAGCACCCCAAAGAAATGCTGTAAGATAGCCGCCGGAGAACGCAAATGCCACCAGCATACGTGCAGAGAGTGAAAAGCGGGTACGACCGAATATCTGACTACGGAGTACATCTTGCAGGTCATCCAACTTTCCGATATGCCGGTCGCCTTGTTCCAGGGTTTTGATGACGGTGCGGTGTTGCAGGCTTTCTTGTATAACGGATTGGATGCGGCTGTCGCTCTGCCGGATTTCACGGGTGTAGCGACGCATTCGTTTCATATAGAAGCGGCTACCTAATAGGAAGATAGGTAGAATACCTACCACTACCCAGGGCAGGGACGGATCGAGAAAGCAGAAGAATACAAATGCGGCTATCAACTGAGCGATGGTAACTATGAAAGCAGGGATTGTGCTGGTCAGTAACTCCACGATGGAAGCAGTATCCTGTTCCACCCGGTTTACGATGTCGCCGGTGTGAAAGCGTTCCAATTCGTTCCAACGGCTTTGTAATAGACGGGAGAAGAGGCGATGGCGCAGTGCATTTCCTGTTTCCACTTGCATACGGGTACTGAGCCAGGTATCGACGGTTCCACACAGAAGTTGAGCGATTAACAAAGCAATGGTAAGGATGGCGGCATTGGTCAGGCTTCCGATGGCGGCGCCTGTGGCAATGTCGATGACGACCTTGGAGGCATAAATAAAGACAAGAGAGACCGCTACCCCAATGATGCCTGTGAGGCAGGAGAGGAGAATACGTCCCCGTTGTCCACGAGATACTTCCCAGATGTACTTTATTTGCTTTGTCTTCATAATGAATCAGCTTGTAACTCATTTACTTTATGATTCCGGCTTCCAGCCAATTCTTTATCAGTTGTTCTGCATCCCGCTTTGCGGTTTCAGAGTCTACTTCATAATTTTCCATAAGGAAGTCGGTAAGGGTGTCGGCATTGAAATCCATTCCTTCCACATGTTTCCAAAGATGGGCTGCTGTAGAGTTCAGACTAATGATGTTATTGAAATCCACATTTTGAGTGCCGTTGTACATGATGATGTATTCGTCACCAATCTGATGTAAAGTAAATCCGTCCTTGATTTTCATAGTTCGTACTTATTGGGTTGTTACTCTTCTGATTCTTCTGAATATCGCCAGTAACCATCGCCTTACAGGGGTTAGTTTCAGCCACCAGAAAGAATAGCGCTGCCAGATACGGCCATTGCACGGATATTCTTTTTCTTTACGGATGGCGGCAATCATTATTCCCATGACATCGTCTACGCTCGTTTGTTCGGTTATCCGTATATTACCGTCGCCTTGCAGTGTTAGCTCTTTGCCGTTGCGGCGGGTGATGCGGTGGAAAACGATACGTCCGTTCGTATCTCTGGCGAGTACGACCGTATTCAGTTGCAGATCGTTATCGGTAAAAGGGCCTAAAACAATGCGGTCGCGACGATCCACAAGAAATGGGTTCATACTATTTCCTCTGACTGTCAGGGTTACGGTATGTCCTTCGCTGATGAGGCGTGCTACTTCGGGCAACAGTACCTCGTTGGGGATGATTCTTTTTCGTCCGTTATCTATCATAATAATGAATTAGTTACAAGCTACAAGCTACGAGTAACGAGTGCCTTTCGGTTTATAGTGCAGCCACTTGCAGCTCGTAGCTTCAAAACAAACTTCCGCCGCCTCCTTGTCTGGTAAGCATTTCAGAAAATACACCGGAGTATGGGCCGCAAGATATTTCACTGTCTCGATGACACCATTATTCAATTCTCTCACTTCCTTCAGATTAGAGCACGACGGCAATAGCGATGCGAATGCCCGTGCCGGACTCTCCCGCTGAATCTCATTCATCGGCGCCTGTTCCAATCGTACAAATGCCCCTACAGGAACAGAATCATTCTTGTAGCAAGGTGTCTTTCCGCTCCAGGGTGAACCGTAAACTGTGGCTTCCCCTGTTTTCCGGTTGAAGTGTACGATGGGATTATCGTCGTTCAGCAGTTCACAGCCGGGGATATGTTTTAGCCACAACCCGCTGTGCGTACTCTTTCCCGTTCCGCTTTTGCCTTGGAATAGATATCCCTTTCCATCTTTCTTTATGACGGAAGCGTGCATTAATACAGTATCGGAACAAGCCATGTTGAAAGCATAAATCATCATCAGAATATTGTTGAGAACAAATGCATCCGCTTCTGTTTCGTGCAGGAACAGGACACCTTTGGTAAATCCGTAGAAGAAATAGGCTGTGTACTCTTTCGGATCGTTGGGAGCGAGGATGGTAATGAGATAAGAGTCTGTATCCGGAATCACACTGATCCTGCACGTGGCACCTTCCCATTCAAACTCGACGAGTGAGCGATATTTAGCATGGTCTTCTTCGCGGCTTTCACTCTCCGGCTGGACGGCAAGTGAGAATGCTATTTTGAGTTCTTTCTTTTTGTATGTATCTAAAGATAACAGGAAAGGTTTCAGGGAGGGAATCAGTTCTTCCGTTTTCCAGTGTGGAATGGTGGAGGAAGTACCGAATAGACAAGGCCCTACTTGATATACCTGTGTGTTACGCTCTCCTTTCATAATCTATAATATTTGATGTGTCGGTGTAAAGGTAGAGGAATTCTTCTGATTGGACAACTGAATTTTATACAATATTACAGGTATCGGTTCATTTCTCCAGTCTTTTTCGTTTCGGTATGTTCCGGAGATGCTATATCTTTGTAGGCAATGAAATCATTAATCTTGAATAAACCATGAAAACTGTACTTATCTGGTTGGCTTTATGCTTCGGCACCCTGATGACCACTTGTGCCAATGGAACGGCTTACCTTTTTTCTTATTTCATCAATGACAGCAGAGACGGACTGCATCTGGCTTATAGTTACGATGGCCTGAACTGGACCGCCCTGAACGGTGGCAAGTCATACCTGCTCCCTGTCGTGGGGAAAGATAAACTGATGCGTGATCCGAGTATCTGCCAGGCACCCGACGGCACCTTTCACATGGTCTGGACTTCCAGTTGGACCGACCGGATTATCGGTTATGCCTCTTCCCGCGATCTGATTCATTGGAGCGAGCAGCGAGCCATCCCCGTCATGATGCACGAACCGACTGCCCACAATTGCTGGGCGCCCGAACTTTTCTACAATGAACCGTCGCAGACATATTATATATTCTGGGCAACTACCATTCCCGGCCGTCATAAAGAAGTAGTAACCAGTGAGAGTGAGAAAGGGTTGAATCATCGCATGTACTACGTAACTACGAAAGATTTCCAGACCTTCTCGAAGACCAAAATGTTTTTCAATCCCGATTTCAGTGTCATTGATGCTGCCATCGTGAAAGACCCGAAGAATGAGGACCTGATTATGGTGGTGAAGAATGAAAACTCCAATCCGCCGGAGAAAAATCTCCGCATTACCCGTACCAGAAATTTGTCGAAAGGATTCCCCATTAAAGTTTCTCCTTCTATCACCGGAAACTATTGGGCAGAAGGACCTGCCCCCTTGTTTGTGGGTGATACACTCTATGTTTATTTCGATAAATACCGTGACCACCGTTACGGTGCAGTCCGTTCACTGGATCATGGCGAGACTTGGGAAGATGTGTCCGATCTGGTTTCATTCCCCCGTGGCATCCGTCATGGGACGGCTTTTGCTGTGGATGCTTCCGTTGTGGAAACTTTGATAGCAAATCGTAATTATAATCCTCTGATTCCCGATAATCTGGCTGACCCTTCACTTTCTAAGTTTGGCGATACCTACTACCTCTATGCTACTACTGACCTGGACTATGGTCTCGGTCGTGCCGGAACGCCGGTAGTGTGGAAGTCGAAAGATTTTGTGAACTGGAGCTTCGAAGGCTCGCACATCCAGGGCTTCGACTGGGCGAAAGGCTATGATTGGGTGAATGACAAAGGAGAGAAGAAAACTGGTTATTTCCGTTATTGGGCTCCCGGAAAGGTGATTGAGCAGAACGGTACTTACTACCTCTACGTCACCTTTGTGAAACCGGATGAAAAGATGGGTACGTATGTCATGATAGCTGATCGTCCGGACGGTCCTTTTCGTTTTGCTGAAGGTAACGGGCTTTTTGCTCCGGGAGTGGAAGGTGTGGATAGTCCGTTTATCGTAAATGACATTGACGGGGAACCTTTTATAGATGACGATGGCAACGGTTATCTCTTCTGGCGCCGTCGGTTGGCTGCCCGTCTTTCTGCGGACAGGCTTCATATAGAAGGTGAGCCGCTGACTATGCAGACTGCCCGTCAGGGATATTCCGAGGGTCCGTTGATGTTTAAGCGGAAAGGTATCTATTATTATGTATATACGTTGAGTGGAAATCAGAACTATGTCAATGCTTATATGATGAGCCGTGAATCTCCGCTTAGTGGCTTCGTCAAGCCGGAAGGTAATGATATCTTCCTTTTCTCCGCTCCCGAAAACCAGGTTTGGGGACCCGGTCACGGGAATATCTTCTATGACGAAAAGACGGATGAATACATCTTTCTCTATTTGGAATATGGCGATGGTGGAACTACCCGCCAGGTATATGCCAACCGGATGGAATTTAATGAAGATGGAACCATCAAGACCTTAGTGCCCGATATGCGTGGCGTAGGCTATCTGTCCGCGCCTCAGGAGACACGCCGGAACTTGGCGTTGCAGGCTGACTTCCGGGCTTCCAGTGAGAAAGCTCCCCGTACGGCGGTGGTAGACATCGAGACACAACCGAATGATCCTCTGCCGGAGAAAGCCTCGGTGAAGAAATATACCCGTACACATACTTATCAGGCTGCCCATGTAGGCGATGAATCGAACGGAACCCGCTGGATGGCTGCCGTCACGGATAGCAGTCCGTACATTACGGTGGATTTGAAAGAGATGCGCAACGTTGGCGAATGCCAGTTCTATTTCACCAAGCCCACAGAAGGGCATACATGGAGACTGGAAAAGTCTGTCGATGGCAAGCATTGGCAGGTGTGTGCCGAAGAAAAGAAACTTCAGGCACGGTCTCCCCATGTGGCTAAGGGTATTGGCGAGGCACGTTATCTCCGCTTACATATTCTGCGGGGAGATGCGGGGATGTGGGAATGGAAAATATATGAGTAAGGCAATGGTGATGCCTCTCTATCAATATTTATAGTCAGCATAATACGCCCTTCCGAAGTATTGGAAAAGACATTGGCGTGATACCTGTATTTGGTATCGCGGGTGTAGTTCATAAATGTGCTGGTGAGGTACAGTTGCTTCCGCAATTTCAGGTCCAGCCGGAGGCCGACTGCATGGAGAATGGCCCTCGAACGGTCGCCCTGTGCATTGAGTGTCTTCGGTTCCACTTCGTAGGTCACTTCCCCCAGGGCCATACCGCCAATGGGGGTGGCAATGATGTCGTAGGTAGAGGGGTACTCGTTTTCCATAAACATCTCCTACATGAAGCTGCCGCCGAAGGCAAAGAACCCGGACTGCCAGAAATTGTATCCGTTGGATCGGGCTGAGTTGAAGTACAGGCTACCGTGGTAGGGGTGCATGAACATATTGGTACCCATGGCGTCATTGTCCCACACGAAACCATGCTTGAGGTTGTCCTTGATGGTACGCCCATTGATGTAGGCAAAGTCAGCCTTACGGATATAGCGGTCGAAAGCCCAGACTCCCATATTGATGCCGAAGACATGGTGCCCGCCTGAAGCCCCCTTTTGTGGGAGTAATAGTCTATATCGAGCGAGTCGGCAGGTTTTGGAGTGGCTAACCGGTGGCGAATGGCGAGTTGCGGATAAGCCACATCAATGGCTATCAGGAAAGCGAACAGAGTCAGCAGTAACTTTTTCATGATGCAAACATAGGGATTATTATCAAATGCACGTAGTTGTATTTTTCGTAAGAAGTCTCTATAACTTCTTATTTAACTCGTTTGCAGCATAAAAGGTTTGCGATAGGGACACTTTTCTGTATACTTGTTTCTCCGGACAGGACAGAGAGGAATTGAAAAATAATGGCTTGTGGTGCATGAGTTTGGGGGAGTTTCTTTATCTTTGTCGCAGCTGCTGCGGTGAAAATGTTAGCAACTCTAAATTCTTACTAAGAATATGCTGAAGGAGAACCGCGTTATTGTTGCTGAAGGCGGTCCTACTCTTCCGACACGGATGTATGAAGTAGAACTCTTTAAAACCATAGAAAGTTATGTCAAACGATGAGTGGAAGGAATTAAGCGAGAAATTGCACTATGGGTTGGCACTGGCCTAGCAACGCATGCTTGAGAAAAAAGCACAGCGGAACGAAACTGTGATAGTGGGTACACCTGATGGTGAAATAAAAGCCATTCCTGCCCGACGTCTGCTTCGTAAGGCAAAGCAGCGAAAGATGAAATAAATATCTTCGCTTGCTGGGAATGTGGAGATATACGTTCTTTTTCTGTATCCCCGCTATCTCACCGAATTCCGAAACATCTGCGGCGTCACCCCCGTATGTTTCTTAAAAAACTTATTGAAGAAAGCTGCATTATTGAACCCCAGACCCAGTGCAATATCCTTCACCGGTGTATTCTCCGTGCGCAGTTGTGTCTTGGCATCCATGATGAGTGTCTGATTGATAATTTCCATTGCCGTATGCCCCGACTCTTTCTTGACAAGCCGGCAAAGGGCTGATGGCTGCATATTCATCTGCCTAGCATAATGCGCCACCTGATGCTCCCGGGCATAGTCTGCATGTACCAGTCTGACAAAAATCCGGTACTGCTGGAAATGCCTGCTACCCGGCGTTTCTATCAGCTTCGCCTGTTCCGGACAAAGCTCGGACACCCCCTGTAACATCAGGCTCAGGAACGACTGGGACATAGCTTCACTCAAATTCTCCCCTATCTCTTTATAAAGGTGCGATAGAAACGTAAACATTTCCGCATATAGCATGGAAGCCACCTCCGACAGCGGGAAAACATAGTGCTTGCCGATGATGTGGAACTTATCCATCATATTCTTACCCATCCCCGCGTTCTGGATCAGTTGTTGTGAAAACATGACAGCATGGATCTCCACATCATCCGACGCTGCCAGCAACTGTACGAAACTCTCTGGCGGAAGCGCTATCAACTCATTCGCCCGAATCCGGTATTCGGTATGATTGATGATTGTTTTCAGGGAACCTTTGCTGCAGAGGACAAAAATACCTCCCTCTGTCTTATAGGATTTCTCCAATAAAGGTTCCAACTTATGAACTGTGATACACTTGTAAGCAGTGAAGCCTGCATGTATATTGAATTTACTTATGCTCATCTCTTTCCTTTTAGGTATGCAAAATTGAAAGATATCGGTATATAATCAACAGGAATAACCGTTAAATCCGACTCTTTATCTCTTTCTGTCCCGTTAAAAGATGTAAAGGTGTGAACGATGGAATATATCTGTGCCAAAATGGAATATTGATTTCTTCCGGTTTGTTTGCCAACTACCTGTTTATGCCCGACCTTTGTCACCCTACACGATAAACATAATCCTATGAACCCCGATATACCTCAGGAAGTACGGATAGTGAACGCCATTGCCGAACAATTGTTCGATGTATGGCCCGTAAGCATTGTCATGATCGATCTTGAAGACCGCATCTGGCGTATGAACAAGCAGATGAGTGATGAACTTCAACAGGATGCGGACATCATTGGAAAGCCCGTCGTCGACATGCTAGAAGTGGTGCAGGACCGAGAGAACGTCCTGCCCCGTTACCTACAGGATCTGCATGAAGGCCGTCAGAGCATTATCCACTTGTCTTCCAATTGCTTCATGCTTGAACCAAAGAGACATATTAGTTTTCTTATACAAGGTGCTCTGATGGGCATATATGAGGAAAACCGGCTGGTAAGAATCGTACTTTACTACCGCAACGTGCTGGAAGAAAGTACCCGAAAACATCTGCTGAACATCGCCCTGAGCCGCACGCAGATATTCCAATGGTCTTACGACATGGAGCGTAACCTTATGATTATCGATCCCCGCTACTTCGAATATTTGGGTATTCCCACAAGAGATTATACTCTTACTCCTGAAGAATTTGCTTATTTGATGCATCCCGATGACCGTCAGTCGGTATTTGACGCTTTGACCCTCCAACTGGATGGCAGTCTGTATGAAGCCCCCGTGGAATACCGTCTTCGCCGTGACGACGGCAGTTGGGAGTGGTTCGAAGCCCAGTCCACCTACGTCGGGCAGTTGAAAGAAACCCCTTTCCGCGTTGTCGGTATCTGCATGAGTACCCAGAAATATAAGGATACCGAAGAAAGGCTGAATGAAGCCTTGCGCAAAGCCCGGCGCAGTGACGAACTAAAAAGTATCTTTCTTGCCAATATGAGTCACGAAATACGTACGCCACTCAATGCTATCGTAGGTTTTTCTTCTCTGCTGGCTTATGGCGAATCGGACTTGACCAAAGAAGATATCATCGAATTTACCTCTCTGATTGAAAAGAACAGCCGGCTGTTGATGGTCTTGATCTCCGATATCTTGGACCTTTCCAAGATAGAGTCAAACACCATGGAATTTAGTTTTTGCAGTGTTTCCCTCCATCGGGTATTGAATGAGATAGGCAGTGCGCAAAGGATAAATATGCGCGAAGGAGTGGAACTGCTGCTGGACCTTCCCGGACAGGAGGTGACTGTTTATACCGATCCCGCCCGGTTGAGCCAGGTGATAAACAATCTGGTGAACAATGCGATAAAGTTTACTTCCGAAGGAAATATCCGTATCGGATACCGACCGGCCGCTTCCGGGTATGTAAATATATTTGTGGAAGATACCGGAACAGGTATGTCAAGAGAAGTGCTTGAACATATTTTTGACCGTTTTTACAAAGGAGACTCTTTCAAGCAAGGCACGGGCCTGGGGCTGTCCATTTGCAAAACAATCGTTAAACGTTTTGAAGGCAAGATCGAAGTGACGTCCACACCCGGAAAGGGTACATGCTTTACAATCACTTTGCCGCTGAAAGTAGAAGAATAAGTTGGTGCATACCGGAAAAGAAAAGAATACAAGAGTGATAAGGTGGTAAGGTGATAGGGCGATAAGGTAGCTGCGCTATATACCACAGAGCGTTATTCCGCTATCACTTTATCACCCTACCACCTTATCACATTTTGTTCATTACCGTATAGAAGTGAATGAATTCCGCCAACGAGTTACAATAATATAGGCTTCCGATGTCATATCCCACAGGAAATCGTTACCTTTGCAGCCCTGAACGATAAATTCATTGACACTATGATATCAGTAGAAGGACTGAAGGTAGAATTTAATGCAACCCCTCTGTTCGAAGACGTCTCTTACGTAATCAACAAAAAAGACCGCATCGCCCTGGTGGGCAAGAATGGTGCGGGTAAGTCTACCATGCTCAAGATATTGGCCGGACTACAGCAGCCCACTTCCGGCGTCGTTGCCATTCCCCGCGAATGTACTATCGGTTACCTGCCACAGGTGATGATTCTCAGTGATAAGCGTACCGTGATGCAAGAGGCGGAACTGGCTTTCGAACACATCTTCGAAATGCAAGCAGACATTGAACGCATGAACCGGCAACTTGCCGAACGCACCGATTATGACAGCGAAGAATACCATAAACTCATCGACCGTTTCACTCATGAGAACGAACGTTTCCTGATGATGGGCGGCACCAACTTCCGTGCTGAAATAGAACGAACCCTGCAAGGTTTAGGTTTTAGCCGCGAAGACTTTGACCGCTCCACCAGTGAGTTCTCCGGTGGTTGGCGTATGCGTATCGAGCTTGCCAAACTCCTGCTTCGCCGTCCCGATGTGCTGTTGCTCGACGAACCTACCAACCACCTGGATATTGAGAGTATCCAATGGCTTGAAAATTTCCTTTCTACACGTGCCAATGCCGTGGTATTGGTGAGTCACGACCGTGCATTTCTCAATAATGTCACCACACGTACCATTGAAATTACTTGCGGACAGATTTACGACTACAAAGTGAAGTATGACGAATTTGTCGTACTGCGGAAGGAACGTCGTGAACAGCAACTTCGTGCCTATGAGAATCAGCAAAAACAGATAGAAGATACGGAAGCCTTTATCGAGCGCTTCCGCTATAAAGCCACGAAAGCCGTGCAGGTGCAGAGCCGCATCAAACAACTGGAAAAGATAGAACGCATCGAGGTAGACGAGGAAGACAACTCTGCATTGCGCCTGAAGTTTGCTTGCAGCAGCCGTAGCGGAAGTTACCCTGTCATCTGTGAGGATGTCCGGAAGGCCTATGGCGACCATGTCATCTTCCACGATGTCAACCTGACCATAAACCGTGGTGAGAAAGTGGCGTTCGTAGGTAAGAACGGTGAAGGTAAATCCACCCTGGTAAAGTGTATCATGGGAGAAATCACCGACTATACCGGTAAGCTTACCCTCGGTCATAATGTACAGATCGGTTACTTCGCTCAGAACCAGGCACAACTCCTGGATGAAAGCCTGACTGTATTTGATACCATCGACCGCGTAGCCGTAGGCGATATCCGCACGAAGATACGTGATATCCTCGGTGCCTTTATGTTCGGCGGTGAAGCTTCTGATAAGAAAGTGAAAGTGTTGTCCGGTGGAGAGCGTACCCGCCTCGCAATGATCAAACTCCTGCTGGAACCCGTGAACTTCCTGATACTGGACGAACCGACCAACCATCTTGATATGCGTTCGAAGGATGTGCTGAAAGATGCCATCCACGAATTTGACGGTACAGTCATTTTAGTAAGCCACGACCGTGATTTCCTGGACGGACTTGCGACTAAAGTATATGAGTTCGGTGGTGGAATTGTGAAAGAACACCTCGGTGGCATCTACGACTTCCTGCAAAAGAAGCAGATAGAAAACCTGAACGAATTACAGAAAGCACCCGCACTTTCTACCTCACCTTCCGGTGGAAGAGAGAATACGGATACCGTCACTCAATCTTCCGGTGCCAAGCTTTCCTACGAAGAACAGAAGGAACTGAACAAGAAGCTCAAAAAACTAGAACGTCGCGTTGCTGACTGTGAATCGGAGATTGAACAGACCGAGTCTGCCATCGCCATTCTCGAAGCCCGAATGGCAACTCCTGAGGGAGCTTCGGATATGGCCCTTTACGAGCAGCATCAGAAACTGAAGCAACAGCTCGACTCTGTGATGGAAGAGTGGGATGCCGTCTCTACCGAACTGGAAGAAGCCAAGCGAGAACAATAAAACGATATGGTGAATACCTTCCCCTTATCACTTTATCACGCTATCACTTAAATATTATTTATATCTTATGAAAGTAACTCATTATTTACCTTTAGCCGCAGCTTGCCTTATGATGGTGGGATGTGGTACGGGCAAGCAGAAAGCTGAAATGACAGCCGGTATCCAGCTTGCCAATCTTGACACAACTGCCCTTCCGGGGAGTAGTTTTTATCAGTACGCCTGTGGCGGTTGGATTGAAAGCCATCCACTTTCACCTGAGTATTCACAGTACGGTTCTTTTACAGAACTTGCCGAGAATAATCGTAAGCAGATACAAGGTCTGATTGAAGAACTGGCTGCCACTCAGCACGAAGCAGGCAGTGTAGCGCAAAAGGTAGGCGACCTCTACAAGATTGTCATGGACAGCGTGAAGCTGAATAAGGAAGGTGTTGCTCCTATCAAAGCCGATCTGGAACAGATTGCTTCCCTGAAAGATAAAGAAGCTGTTTATGCTTTGCTCGCCGATCTGCGCAAACAGGGCATCGGTGCTTACCTCGGCCTTTATGTGGCTGCTGACGAAATGAACAGTAACGAGAACGCCGTGCAGCTTTATCAAAGCGGCTTGAGCATGGGCGAACGCGATTACTATCTGGCTACTGATCCTTCTACTACCGCTATCCGTGATGCCTTCCGTACTCATGTACAGAAAATGTATCAGTTGGCAGGTTTCGATGAGGCTACTGCCAAGAAAGGTATGGAAGTGGTTATGGACGTGGAAACCCGTCTTGCCAAGGCTTTCCGTTCTCGTACCGAACTGCGTGACCCGCATGCTAACTACAATAAGATGAGCATGGAAGAGGTGAAGAAGAATTATCCTACTTTCAACTGGGACGCATACCTTTCAGGTCTTGGACTGACAGATGTGAAGGAAATCATTGTCGGCCAGCCCGCTTCGGTTGCTGAAGCTGCCAACATCCTGAATACCTTACCCGTCGATCAGCAAGCTCTTTACCTGCAATGGAAACTGATTGATTCAGCTGCCGGTTATTTGAATGATGAGATGGCTCAACAGAATTTCGACTTCTACGAACGTACCATGTCCGGAACGCAGGAAATGCAACCCCGTTGGAAGACTGCCGTTTCTGTGGTAAGTTCCGCACTGGGTGAAGCCGTAGGACAGATGTATGTAGAGAAATACTTCCCTGCTGCTGCCAAGGAACGTATGATATCTTTGGTGAAGAACCTTCAGACCAGCTTGGGCGAACGCATCAACAACCTTGCCTGGATGAGCGACGAAACCAAGAAGAAAGCACAGGAGAAACTGGCCACTTTCCACGTGAAGATCGGTTATCCTGATAAATGGAAAGACTACTCTACCTTGGAGATCAAAGACGATTCATATTGGAACAACATCAAACGTGCCAATCTTTGGGGATATGCCGAAATGGTTGCCAAAGCCGGTAAACCGGTGGATAAAGACGAGTGGTTGATGACTCCGCAAACCGTAAACGCTTATTACAATCCGACAACGAATGAAATCTGTTTCCCTGCCGGTATCCTGCAATATCCGTTCTTCGATATGAATGCTGATGATGCCTTCAATTACGGTGCAATCGGTGTTGTAATCGGTCATGAGATGACACACGGCTTCGACGACCAAGGTCGCCAGTACGACAAAGACGGTAATCTGAAAGACTGGTGGACGGAAGAAGATGCTAAGAACTTCGAGAAACGTGCCGATGTAATGGTTGCTTTCTTTGACAGCATCGAGGTTGCACCGGGGGTACATGCCAACGGTCGTATGACGCTGGGTGAGAACATTGCCGACCACGGAGGGTTGCAAGTATCTTACCAGGCATTCAAGAAGGCTACCGCTGCTGCTCCGCTGGAAGTAAAAGACGGTTTCACTCCCGAACAACGTTTCTTCCTGGCTTATGCCAATGTTTGGGCTAACAATACCCGTCCCGAAGCCATCCTGCAATTGACGAAGATTGACGTACACTCTTTGGGCAAATGGCGTGTAGACGCTGCATTGCCGCACATTGCAGCATGGTATGATGCATTTGGCATTACGGAGAAAGATCCGATGTATGTACCGATAGAAGAACGTATCTCTATCTGGTAAGTTTTGCCATCGCTTTGGCACAGTTGTGCCATGAGCATGGCATAGTCTTGCCAAGGTGATGGCAAAACTGTGCCAAAACAGTGGCACAACTCTGGCACAGTGGAGCGGTTTCCTTTCCGTTTGGCAAAAAAGAAAGATAAAGGCAGTAAATCCTAAACAGGATTGCTGCCTTTTTTAATTATACCTAATTTATTGTGTTTGAGTATGTGTGCAAATAAACATTTTTAGTACCTTTGCGCATCAAATACTTATATACGCAATTCCATGTCTGAAACAAAAAGAATTAAAACCGCTTTAGTATCGGTTTATCATAAGGAAGGTTTGGACGAAATCATCACCAAACTGCATGAAGAAGGAGTTGAGTTTCTGTCAACAGGCGGAACTCGTCAGTTTATAGAATCACTGGGTTATCCCTGTAAAGCAGTGGAAGACTTGACCACGTATCCCTCTATTCTGGGTGGACGTGTGAAGACCCTGCATCCGAAAGTGTTCGGTGGTATTCTCTGCCGTCGCGGACTGGAACAGGATATGCAACAGATAGAAAAATATGAAATTCCCGAAATAGACCTCGTTATCGTCGATTTGTATCCGTTTGAAGCTACCGTAGCTTCCGGTGCCGACGAGCCGACTGTCATCGAGAAAATAGATATAGGCGGTATTTCACTGATCCGTGCTGCTGCCAAAAATTACAATGATGTAGTTATCATTGCTTCTCAGGCACAATACCAGCCGTTCCGAGATATGTTGATGGAACATGGAGCTACCACTTCGCTGGAAGAACGTCGTTGGTTTGCCAAAGAGGCGTTTTCCGTTTCTTCCCATTACGATTCAGCCATCTTCAACTACTTCGATGGCGAAGAAGGTTCTGCGTTCCGTTGCTCTGCCAATAATCAGAAGTCTTTGCGCTACGGCGAGAACCCGCACCAGAAGGGTTACTTCTACGGAAATCTGGAAGCTATGTTCGACCAGATTCACGGAAAGGAGATCTCTTACAACAATCTGCTCGATATCAATGCAGCCGTTGACTTGATCGATGAATTTGAAGAGACTACGTTTGCCGTATTGAAGCATAACAATGCTTGCGGTCTGGCTTCACGTCCCACGGTGCTCGAAGCATGGAACGATGCATTGGCCGGCGATCCTGTTTCTGCTTTCGGTGGTGTGCTCATCACAAACGGAGTGGTCGATAAGGAGGCTGCTGAGGAAATCAATAAAATCTTCTTTGAAGTAATTATTGCCCCTGATTACGATGTAGACGCATTGGAAATCCTGGGACAGAAGAAAAACCGTATTATTCTGGTTCGCAAGCCTGCCTCACTGCCTAAGAAGCAGTTCCGTTCTCTCCTGAATGGTGTATTGGTACAGGACCGCGACCTGAACATCGAGAAGCCTGAAGATTTGAAAACTGCAACCACGAAAACACCTACCGCACAGGAAATAGAAGACATGCTCTTTGCTAACAAGATTGTGAAGAACAGCAAGTCCAACGCTATCGTACTGGCTAAAGGCAAGCAATTGCTGGCAAGCGGTGTGGGACAGACTTCACGTGTGGATGCTTTGAAGCAGGCTATCGAAAAAGCTAAGAACTTCGGCTTCGACCTGAAAGGTGCCGTGATGGCATCCGACGCTTTTTTCCCCTTCCCCGATTGCGTGGAGATTGCCGGAAATGAAGGTGTGACCGCAGTTATTCAACCGGGTGGTTCCATCAAGGATCAGCTTTCGTTCGACTATTGCAACGAACATGGCATCGCGATGGTGACCACAGGAATTCGTCATTTCAAACACTAATATTAATGATGAATTATGAATGATGAATGATGAGTTAGTTGCGCCGAGCATGCTGTCATCTTCATAATTCATAATTTATAATTCATAATTAACAACATGGGATTATTCTCTTTTACGCAAGAAATAGCGATGGACCTTGGTACCGCCAATACCATTATCACAACCAATGGTAAGATTGTGGTGGATGAGCCTTCGGTGGTAGCTCTCGACCGTCGCACCGATAAGATGATTGCCGTGGGTGATAAGGCAAAGATGATGCACGAAAAGACCCACGAAAACATACGTACCATCCGTCCGCTTCGTGACGGTGTAATTGCCGACTTCTATGCTTGCGAGCAGATGATACGCGGTTTGATAAAGATGGTGAATAATCGTAACCGTCTGTTTTCTCCTTCGCTCCGTATGGTTATCGGTGTCCCCTCAGGTAGTACTGAAGTGGAGCTGCGTGCCGTGCGCGACTCTGCCGAACATGCCGGCGGACGTGACGTCTACCTGATTTTCGAACCTATGGCTGCTGCTATCGGTATCGGTATCGATGTGGAGGCTCCGGAAGGAAATATGATTGTGGATATAGGTGGTGGTTCTACGGAAATTGCCGTTATCTCCTTGGGTGGTATTGTAGCCAATAACTCCATCCGCATTGCGGGTGATGACTTGACTGCTGATATTCAGGAGTATATGAGCCGTCAACACAATGTGAAGGTCAGCGAGCGTATGGCCGAGCGTATTAAAATCAATGTAGGTGCTGCCTTGACCGAACTGGGTGAGGATGCTCCGGAAGATTATATCGTTCATGGTCCGAACCGTATCACGGCTCTGCCTATGGAAGTGCCTGTATGCTACCAGGAAGTAGCGCACTGTCTGGAGAAATCAATTTCAAAGATTGAAACAGCTATCTTGAATGCATTGGAAAATACGCCTCCCGAATTGTATGCCGATATCGTGCACAACGGTATTTATCTGGCAGGTGGTGGTGCATTGCTCCGTGGACTCGATAAGCGTTTAACTGATAAGATAAACATTCCGTTCCACATTGCCGAAGATCCCCTGCACGCTGTTGCCAAAGGTACGGGTGTGGCGCTGAAGAATGTGGATCGTTTCTCATTCTTGATGCGGTAATAAAGGCATATGCGAAATTTACTGAACTTTCTTATTAAATACAACTACTGGTTCCTCTTTCTACTGTTAGAGGCAGCCAGTTTTGTTTTATTGTTCCGCTTCAATTACTATCAGCAGAGTGTGTTTTTCACATCGGCCAATAGTGTGGCGGGGAAAGTTTACGATGTTTCGGGAACTATAACTTCTTATTTCCATCTGAAATCTGTCAATGAGGACTTGCTCGACCGTAATATGTGGCTGGAGCAACGAGTGGCATTCCTGGAGAAAACATTGAATAATAAAGGAATGGACTCTGTGCGGCTCTATAGTCTGGAACGGCTTGACCCGGAAGAATACCAAATATTCAAGGCGAATGTCATCAAAAACAGTTTGAACCGGGTGGATAACTATATTACACTTGATGAAGGCTCGTCTGCAGGTATCCGTCCGGAAATGGGCGTGGTAGATGCTAATGGAGTAGTGGGCATTGTCTATAAAACTTCTCCGCATTACTCTACCGTTATTCCGTTGCTGAACAGTAAATCGAGCATCAGTTGTAAGATTGTAGGCAGCGAGTATTTTGGCTATTTGAAGTGGGAATATGGAGATTCTCGCTTTGCATATCTGAAGGATTTACCTCGCCATGCAGAGTTCAACTTGGGTGATACGGTGGTGACAAGTGGTTATTCTACAGTATTCCCAGCAGGAGTCATGGTGGGAACGGTGGATGATATGTCCGACTCTCACGACGGTCTCTCTTATCTATTGAAGATAAAACTGGCTACGGACTTCGGTAAGGTGAGCAATGTGCGGGTAATTGCCCGTACCGGACAAGAGGAGCAGAAAGCGCTGGAGAAGGAAGAGGAGAAGTGATAGAGTGATAAGGTGATAGGAGTGATAAATGATAGGGGAGTAACCTCAATCGTAAATCGTAAATTGTAAAATTGTAAATCAAATTGGTTCTCAATTATCTGCATAAAATAGGTTGGTTTATCGGTTTGGTACTATTGCAGGTACTGATATTGAATAATGTGCATATTGCCGGATATGCCACTCCTTTTCTATATATCTATCTCATACTGAAATTCGAGTCGGAAATGCCGCGGAATGCTTTGATGCTGTGGGCGTTTTTTCTGGGACTGACGGTGGATATCTTTTCGGATACACCGGGTATGAATGCTGCGGCTACGGTGGCTTTGGCTTTTTTACGCCCTACTTTCCTGCGTCTGTTTGTACCGCGGGATACGTTCGAAAATATAGTTCCTTCGATCAAATCGATGGGGATTGTTCCTTTCCTGAAGTATTTGGTTGTTAGCGTTTTTATTCATCATGCAATATTACTTACCATAGAATTCTTTTCGTTCGCACATATCGGAACGTTGCTGCTGAGAATTGTGGCAAGTACGTTGCTGACTGTAACCTGTATCATGGCTATAGAAGGAGTGAAGAAGAAGTAAGATGGCAAAAGATTATACACTCGAAAAGCGGAAATTAGTGATAGGTGGGGTAGCAATTGTGATTGTTATCATTTATATCATGCGTCTTTTTGTGTTGCAGATCATGACTGATACTTACAAGAAGAACGCAGATAGTAACGCTTTCCTCAATAAAATCCAGTATCCTTCACGCGGTGCGATTTATGACCGTAATGGAAAGTTGCTGGTGTTCAATCAACCTGCTTATGACATCACATTCGTGCCGCGAGAGGTGACGGAACTGGATACTCTCGATTTTTGCCGCACACTGAATATTACGAAAGAGCAGTTGCTGAAGCGAATGAAAGATGTGAAGAACCGTTGGATGAATCCCGGTTATTCCAGATATACGCATCAAGTGTTTATGACGCAACTCTCAGCGGAAGAGTGCGGTGTATTCCAGGAAAAGCTTTTCAAATTTCCGGGTTTTTATATTCAGAGGCGTACTATCCGGCAATATACCTATAATGCTGCCGGGCATGCTTTGGGGGATATCGGTGAAGTTTCAATGAGAGATATTGAGGCTGATGATTATTATATCCGTGGTGATTATGTAGGTAAGCAAGGTATAGAGAAGTCTTATGAGAAATACCTGCGTGGTGAAAAGGGGGTAGAGGTTTTGCTTCGTGATGCGCACGGGCGTATTCAGGGGCATTATATGGATGGTAAACTGGATCGGCCATCTATACCGGGCAAGAACTTAACTTTAGGAATGGATATTGAATTGCAAATGCTGGGCGAGCGTTTGATGAAAAATAAGATTGGTGCTATAGTAGCTATTGAACCAGAAACAGGAGAGATCCTATGTCTGGTATCTGCTCCAAACTTTGATCCACACTTGATGATCGGTCGTCAACGTGGTAAAAACCATAATATGCTACAGCGAGATAAACAGAAGCCTCTGCTGAATCGTGCTATTATGGGGTCTTATCCACCGGGATCTACTTTTAAAACGGCACAGGCACTGGCGTTTCTGCAAGAAGGAATCATTCAACCGTCCACGTCTTTTCCTTGTTCCCATGGGTTTATTTATGGTGGTTTACGCGTAGGCTGTCATGGACATGCAGCGCCACTTCCATTGATACCAGCTATTGCTACCTCATGTAATGCCTATTTTTGTTGGGGACTCTATCGTATGCTTAGTGACAAAAAGTATGGTTCACCAAAGAGTGCACTTACGGTGTGGAAAGACCATATGGTTTCTCAGGGATTTGGTTACAGATTAGGAACTGATCTTCCCGGCGAAAAACGCGGATTTATTCCGAATTCGGAATTTTATGACAATGCATACCGAGGTTCTTGGAATGGATTGACAGTAATTAGTATTGGTATCGGTCAAGGTGAAGTTTTAAGTACCCCTTTGCAAATGGCAAACTTAGCGGCTACCATCGCCAATCGTGGTTATTTTGTGACTCCGCATATTGTGAAGGATATTCAGGATGCAGAATTGGATAGTACCTACCGGGAACGTCGTTACACTTCTATTGACCGCTCTTATTATGAAGAAATTGTAGAAGGTATGCGGGCTGCCGTTACGGGAGTTACCGGAAGTGCTACTTGCCGTATAGCCGGGGCGATCCTGCCGGGTGTAGAAGTCTGTGGAAAGACAGGTACTGCACAGAATCGCGGACATGACCATTCTGCATTTATAGGTTTTGCCCCGATGGACAAGCCGAAGATCGCTATTGCCGTTTATGTGGAGAATGGTGGTTGGGGTGCAACCTATGGAGTACCTTATGGTGCTTTAATGATGGAACAGTATTTGAATGGAAAACTTTCGCCTGCCAGTGAGGAAAGAGCGGAAGAAATGAGTAATCGTGTGATAATGTATGGTGACGAGGAGAGATAGTATATGGAAATCACTGGATTGGGTAACGATCTGTGTTTACTTGATTCTGATTGCATTCGGTTGGTTCAGCGTTTGCGGGGCAAGCTATGATTATGGCGACCGTGACTTCTGGGATTTCTCCACTCGTGCAGGTAAGCAATTGGTTTGGATCATCTGCTCTTTCGGATTAGGGTTTGTACTGTTGATGCTTGAAGATGATATTTATGATATGTTTGCCTATCTGATCTATATAGCACTTGCCATATTACTTGTGGTTACTATCTTTATAGCCCCTGATACGAAGGGATCGAGGTCGTGGTTGGTCATGGGGCCGGTAAGTTTGCAGCCGGCGGAGTTTGCCAAGTTTGCTACGGCACTGGCGTTGGCCAAGTATATGAATTCCTATTCGTTCACCATGAAGAACTGGAAGAATATCCTGATGATGGTTTTTCTTATTCTGTTCCCGATGATACTTATTATCTTGCAGCGGGAGACGGGTTCAGCGTTGGTATATACTGCTTTCTTTTTGGTTCTGTATCGGGAGGGGATGCCGGGTGTAGTTCTGTTTTCCGGGTTGTGTGCGGTAGTTTACTTTGTGGTAGGTATTCGTTTTGATCAGGTATTTATTGCCGATACGCCGACGCCGATAGGGGAGTTTGCTGTGCTCTCGATGGTCTTGCTGTCTGCGGCAGGAATGGTGTGGGTTTATAAGAAGAAATGGGAACCAGTACGCAATATATTGTTAGTTACCATTGGAGTGTTGTTAATCGCTTATTTTATATCGGAATATGTGACTCCGTTTAATTTGGTTTGGGTGCAATGGGGACTGTGTGTGCTGGTAGTTGGATACCTTATTTTCCTTTCGTTAAGTGAGCGTCATCTTAGTTATTTCCTGATAGGTATGTTTGCTATTGGCTCTATCGGTTTCTTATATTCCAGTGATTACTTCTTTAATAAAGTACTGGAGCCTCACCAGCAGATACGTATCAAGGTGGTATTAGGCATGGAAGAAGATTTGGCTGGTGCCGGATACAATGTCAACCAGTCGAAGATAGCTATCGGTTCCGGTGGTTTGACAGGGAAAGGATTCCTGAACGGTACTCAGACTAAGTTGAAATATGTACCCGAACAAGATACAGATTTCATTTTCTGTACGGTAGGTGAAGAAGAAGGATTTATAGGTTCTACTGCCGTGCTACTCTTATTCCTTATATTAATACTCCGTCTGATTGCTGTGGCGGAGCGGCAACCGTCTACTTTTGGTCGAGTCTATGGGTACTCGGTCGTTAGTATATTCCTGTTCCACCTATTTATTAATGTAGGTATGGTGCTGGGATTGACACCTGTGATTGGTATTCCGCTGCCATTCTTTAGTTATGGCGGTTCTTCGCTTTGGGGATTCACTATCTTGCTGTTCATCTTCCTGCGGATTGATGCAGGACGTAAAAAGAGACTGTCAGCGTTTTAATTTGATTCCTACATCGTTGATACCGGGAAGAACTTCGTCCGGTAGAAGGTGTATGATTTTGAAGCGGTATTCCCCGGCTTTTCCAATACGGACGAAGCCTGCTGGAAGGGTTGATTGATATAACCCACCCCAGCCATCTCCTAACCAAATACCTGCATTGTCAGCAAGTCGCAGTTCCAATGTATCCCGCTTGATATTTGGGGCTTCCGGACTGTCGTAGTAGACGAGTAAAGGTAGATTCTGATACGGATAATTATTCCGGTTTCTTACTTCTACGGATACATTGTAGAGTGTAGCGGAGTCTGCAACCGAAACATTGAAGAATAGTGTGTCATTCCGCTGCCAGCCTTCCGTTGGCAGGGATTGAAAAGAATGATATACAGTCTGTTCATCGCAGGCTGTGTGGAAGCCTGCGATGAACAGCAGTATTAAACTCTTCAGGAGAGATGTTTTATTCTTGAGCAGGTTTTTCATTTCCGACAGGTTTCTCTCCTTGTGGTCTGGGTGGATTGTTGGGGCGTTTGGGTTTGTTGCGCCTGGGCTGTTCTCCCCGTCGCTGATCGCCTTGTGGTTTGGGCTTATCACCTTGCGGTCTCGGTTCACCTTGTGGACGTGGTCTGGATTGTTGATCTCCGGGTTGATTCGGATTTCCTTTTTTCTTTTTCTTGCGGTTGTTATTACCGCCATTTCCATTTCCAACACCGTTATTTTCTCCGCCGTTTTTACCTTTACGGCTACGGTCAAAGCGGGTTAAGCTTTCCTGTTCCAACAAATCTATCGGCTTCTTGGGTTCCACTTGGCGTGCTTCTTCTATAAGACTTTCTGGCTTAGTACCCCGTTTGTTCATACCGATGATTTCAAAAGCACGCTTACCACTGATTGTTACCAGATTGGCAGGAATGTTCTTGTCGGTAGAGTAGGTTATCTGATTGCTCAGAATATCTGCCTTAAAGAAATAGAAAGTACCGTCTTTGGTTTCCAACTCGATCTCCCTGGAAGGAAGACGCTTCTGAGCTTCCACATAGCAGTCCACTTCATAGTTGAGACAGCATTTCAGTTTGGCACATTGTCCTGCCAGTTTTTGCGGATTGAGAGAAATATCCTGATAACGGGCGGCGCTTGTGGATACTGACACGAAGGAAGTCATCCAGGTGGCACAGCAGAGCTCGCGTCCACAAGGACCGATGCCACCGATTCGTCCGGCCTCCTGGCGTGCACCAATCTGCTTCATTTCAATACGGACATGGAAAGCATCTGCTAATACCTTGATCAGCTGGCGGAAGTCTACACGTTCGTCGGCAATATAATAGAAAATAGCTTTGTTGCCGTCTCCCTGATATTCCACATCACCGATTTTCATGTTGAGATTCAGGTTGAGGGCAATCTGCCGGGCACGTATCATGGTGTCATGCTCGCGTCCCTTGGCTTCATTATATTTGTCCATATCTACCTGCTTGGCTTTGCGATAGATGCGCTTGATATCAGCCTCAGACTTGATGTTAGCTTTTCGCATTTGCAGCGGAACAAGGCGTCCGGTTAGGGTCACTACACCGATGTCATGTCCAGGCGTTGCTTCTACGGCCACGATGTCGCCCTTTTCAAGAGGTATATGGTTGCTATTGCGGAAATATCCTTTGCGGGTATTCTTGAACTGAACTTCTACCAAGTCGCTTTCTTCTCCGTTTCCGGGAATGTCGGCCAGCCAGTCGTAGGTGTTCAGTTGCTTGTCTTGCCTGCCGCAACTTTTGCAGCAGAGACTTCCGCTTCCGTTATGTAGTTTAAAATCCATTTTTTTATTTATGATTGAGATTACTACTATATATCTGATTTCTACTGTTTCAATAGAACTATCATTTTCAATGAAAAATCAAAAAAGACCATCCTTGCATTTACATTTTGTTCAATATGTATCTGCGCCTCGCTCAATTCATCCATCATTCCCATTACATTCCGTTCGTTGATAAAAGGGGCGAAGCGGGTGGCAAAGTTTTGTTCGGGCAAAGTCATGTAACTCATCTCTTTGCAATGCAGGTTATAGATGAAATTCTCGCGTATCATACGCTGGGCGTATGTTAGGAAGTTCTTCTGTCGTTCGCGTCCCATGCCTGCCAGTTGCTCACTCCATTGCTTCATTTCACGTATCTTCCGTTGATAGGAAAGACGCATGAGGCTGACAAAGAGTTCAAAGAACAGTTCGTTTTCTTCGTTCAGGTGAATGGTTTCCAATGCTTTGATAAAGTCACCGTTGGCAAGATGCGCCAGAGTGAAACTATCATTAGGGCGTACACCGTATTTCTGTTGCAAAGCGTTGGCAATATCCGTTTCTTCTATTTTGCGGATGTTGAAACGTTGCGTACGGCTCAGGATTGTCGGCAGTATCATATCCGGAGTTTCGGATATCAATAGGAATACTGTCTTTTCGGGAGGCTCTTCCAGCAGTTTCAATAACTTATTGGCACAAACTACGTGCATTTTCTCCGGTAGCCAGACAATAGTAACCTTGTAGCCACCTTCGCTCGATTTCAGACTGAGCTTACGTACTATCTCGTCACTCTCCTTTGCATAGATGATGGCTTGTCCGTTTTCAGCATCCATCTCATTTAGCCAGTGGTTGAGACTGAAATAAGGACTGTTCAGCACCAGATGGCGCCAGTCAGCTATGTAATCGTCGCACACTTCTTTCTTCCCTTTTTTTACGATGGGAAAGACGAAGTGTACATCCGGATGTACCAGCTTATTCCACTTTACGCAGGAGGGACAAGTGCCACAGGCATCTGTATCTGTACGGTTCGGGCAACAGATGTAACGGGCATAAGCCATTGCCAACGGAAGTTTTCCCACTCCCGATGGACCGCAGAAGAGCTGAGCATGAGGAATACGCCCCTCTTGCACTTCCTGCCGGAGCCGCTGTTTGGCTGCTTCTTGTCCTATTACCTCTTTGAAAAACACGATATTATATATGGTTTTATAATTTACAACTAATGTTACTTGATTTCGGTCTTAGTATACCAGCTTTGCAACTTCTTTTATACTGTCCACTGCACCGATGGAGTAGAAGTGAATGCTGGGTACTCCATGTTCCACTAATTCCTTACATTGCTTAGCACACCATTCGATGCCTACTTGTTTGGCTTCTTCATCCGTTTTGCATTTCATCGCTTCGCATGTCAGTTCTTCGGGCAAGTCCACTTTGAACGTCTTGGGTATCATGCTGATTTGAGATATCTTCTTGAACGGTTTGATACCTGGAATGATGGGAATGGTAACTCCGGCTGTCCGGGCACGTTCTACAAAGTCGAAGTATTTCTGGTTATCATAGAAAAGCTGTGTAACAGCATATTCTGCACCGGCTTCCATTTTCTTTTTCAGCCAGTAGATATCAGTGTCAATATTGGGAGCTTCTTCGTGTTTTTCGGGATAACACGCCACGCCATAGGAAAATGGTGTATTGGTCACTTTCATTTCCGAGCCATCTACGAAGATGCCTTTATTGAAGTTATTGATTTGTTCTTGCAGTTCAGTGGCATGGTGGTAGCCATCACCTTCGGGAGTGAAGACGGACTCATGTTTTGCTTTATCTCCACGTAACACCAGTAAGTCGGTAATACCCAGGAATTGCAGATCGAGCAGTACATATTCTGTCTCTTCGCGGGTGAAACCACTACAAAGAAGATGCGGAACTACAGTGATATTATATCTGTTTTGGATGGCGGCAGCTACGGCAACAGTTCCCGGACGGCGGCGTAAGCGATTGCGCTGAAACAAACCGTTTCCCAGATCTTTGTACACATATTCGCTGCGATGTGTGGTGATATTGATGTATTTCGGGTCAAACTCCCGTAAAGTATCTATGGTTTCGTACAGCTTTTCGATGCCTGTGCCTTTCAGCGGTGGCAGTATTTCAAAAGAGAAAGCTGTCTTCTCATTGCTGTGTATCAGGTCGATAATTCTCATTTCTTTTTCGTTGTCTTTGTTCGGTGAACAAAACTTATTTGTACATTGGGAACAAAAATACGAAAAAGAAATGAGATATGCTTTTATTTGTTGGGCTATTCTTTTATACAACGTATAGAAAAGGCCTTATAGTAAGTTTCATTTTTAACATGAGTTGCGGCGACAGAAAACTTGGTGCTGCTTCCGGTGAAACTTATTGATTGTTCTGGTATGCTATTTTCTGTCTCATTTAGTGTCCAGTAGCATACTAATTGTTTTTGAGATATATTTTTTCCTGCTCCCCAAATCCCTACGGGATATGCTGAGAAACCGGTTAGATTAGAGCCAGAATCAATCGTGTCACCCTCTTTTAAGACTTCCCATTCTCCGGCTTTTAATATCGAAGCACTGTCTTTGGTGTATTCTTTTAAGGCTTGCCAATCATCACTATCTGGAATTTTCCATCCTGCAGGTGCCAACTCTCCTTCAAGTACAGCTTCTCCATTATAAAAATATGTTTCTGTACTCTGAGGTCTGAAATAGCCAGGACCTTCTCCCAACTGAGTTTTTTTATTCAATGTAGTTCCATTCCTGTACCCCGTCGCACATAAATCTTCTCTCATCCAATATTGAGTGCCTATTTTTACGATTGGATACTCATAAGTATTTCCCTTTCGTATATCCCTGATGGTATAGCTGACAATATCTATGCTGATTGGATCTTCTGTTTCTTCCAGTAGGATTTCCCCCTTTTCATTAAGATAGAATTTGTCAACAGACTGGAGATTCCCTCCTGTATAAGCAAAGGAACTATCGTCTGTATTCCAGTTTATGCTTCCTCCGCTTATCGCTCTTTCATCATCCAGTAGTTTCAGAACAACGCCTTTGCTCAGATTGCTCGTTTCATCTTCTTTCACCGGGTATGCAACAATTGCTCTTGAAGTTATTTGATCAGATTTTAGATACTCTTTACAAACTTCTGCCATTGGCTTGCCGTCATGGTAGATTCTGTATATGTTCGATTGAGAGAAAGTGAGTGCCGCCAAATGAATAGCTGTAATGCCGCCACTGTTATTAGTATCTTTACTATCTCCGGGCAGCCAGTCTTCAACTGTACTGGTTATTCCGGTAAGAGAATGGCTGGTTGTCTGCATAGCCTCGATATCGATTTGGCATTGTGTACTTCCTGTCATATTCAGTTTTGGCATTGGGCAGGTATATACTTTCCCGTTCCATTCCATTATAAAAGATTGAGCGTTAGCATCAGCATCTTGTGGTATGATGATGAATTCTTTTCCTGTTAAAGTCCCTTTTACTATGTTCCATTCACCATATGGGATGATATCTGCTTCCTCTGTCAGCTTTATAAACTTGTCCGTATCAGTATTATATTCTGCTTTGGTCTTGAAGCCTACTGCGATAATTTGAGGATTCGCTTTATATATCTTTGTTATATCTTCTCCAGTACCGGCTGTGATTGTGATTTTTATCTTGGTCAACTTATGCTTGTAATGAAGTACGACGGCATCTTCGCTGCTTTCTACATTTTTTTCGGAGGCTATCATGAAATCGGATATGGAGAGAGCTTTTGCGCTGCTTTGGTCGGTTTGTACAGATACAGGAATGGTAGATTGGCCTGTTTTTATTCCGGTTGACTGATAGGGGTAATAACTGATAAAATTGAGTGTGGCATCTCCTGCCGGATAGAAAACTGTCTTTTCAGGGATGAATGCATTCTTTTCCCCACATTCCAGTTGTAAATTGTCAATGTAGCGCTTTTCTGTAATTGGAGTAGATGGAAGCATTGCATATAAACCTACTTTATCTCCTTTTTCAAAGGCAGTATTAGTCACGCGTGTATCAGCTTTGCTGACTTTTGTTGTGAAATTGATGGGGATAGTACCGGGAACAGCATCGGGAGAAGTTTCTGAGTCTAATTCATTGACACAAGAACTAAATAAGAAAATAATACAGAATGAGAATAAAGTCAGTCTGTTGTTTTTGATAGTTGTTTTGTTCATAATAGTATGTTTTTTGTGAAACACGACTGTCGCATTTCAAATTAATGTGTTAATTAAAACATCGGAATATCTGGGGTGGGTAAGGACCATAATTGGTATAGAAAAGTCAGTGGCTTTGGGATGCTAATTAAGTGAATTCACGCTTGAACTCCGGTTCTGTTCCATCTTAATGTTTTTCAATGTTCATTAACTTTACAGGCGGCAAAGGTAGGATAATATTTTAAATACATGAAAGGAAAGATGCTTTTTTGTTGATAATTTTATCTATAATGCTTTGTATGAAGAAGATAAATAACTTGAAATAGCTCTACATTTTCATTCTTTCGCGGGAGATTTCAAAATTATCACGTACCTTTGTACTCTAAATTAAAGATAATCTGATAACTTATGCCATTAAATTTACCTGATAAGCTGCCGGCGATAGAGTTGCTGAAAGAAGAGAACATATTTGTTATTGACAACTCCCGCGCCACGCAACAGGACATCCGCCCGTTGCGCATCGTTATCCTGAACTTGATGCCTTTGAAGATTACCACGGAGACAGATCTTGTGCGTTTGCTCTCCAATACACCGCTTCAGGTGGAAATCTCGTTCATGAAAATCAAGAGTCATACATCCAAGAATACGCCTGTAGAACATATGCAGACGTTCTATACTGACTTTGAAAAGATGCGTGGTGAGAAGTACGACGGTATGATTATCACCGGTGCCCCTGTAGAACAACTGGATTTCGAAGAAGTGACTTACTGGGATGAAATAATGGAAATATTCGATTGGGCGCGTACGCATGTCACATCCACCCTTTATATCTGTTGGGCTGCACAGGCCGGACTCTATCATCATTATGGAGTGCCCAAGTACGCGTTGGACAAGAAGATGTTCGGCATATTCGAGCATCGTCCTTTAGATCCGCTGCACGCTATTTTCCGTGGTTTCGATGATATGTTCTATGTACCCCATAGCCGCCATACGGAAGTACGGAAAGAAGATATCTTGAAAGTGCCGGAACTTACTTTACTTTCGGAATCGGAAGATGCAGGCGTACACCTGGTGGTAGCACGTGGTGGACGTGAGTTCTTTGTCACCGGACATTCGGAATACTCTCCACTAACACTGGATACGGAATACCGCAGGGATGTGGATAAAGGTCTACCTATTGAAATACCTCGTAATTATTATGTGGATAATGATCCGGACAAAGGTGTGATGGTACGTTGGCGTGCCCATGCCAATCTGCTGTTCTCTAATTGGTTGAACTATTTCGTTTATCAGGAAACTCCGTACAATATTAATGATATAAAGTAGCTACAAGCTACGAGCTGTGAGTGACAAGACCTTGCGGTATATAGTGTAGCACTCGTAGCTTGTAGCCTGTAACTTGTAACTAAAACGATATGATAAAGCAACGGAAGATAGAGTTACTGGCCCCTGCCAAGAACATGGAATGTGGCATTGAAGCTATTAACCACGGTGCGGATGCAGTGTATATCGGTGCGCCTAAGTTTGGCGCACGTGCAGCAGCCGGCAATTCGTTGGAAGATATAGCTGCTTTGGTGGCTCATGCCCATTTATATAATGCCCGGATTTATGTGACTGTCAATACCATCTTAAAAGAAGAAGAACTGGCCGAGACGGAGAAAATGATTTGGGACTTGTATCGTGCGGGAGTAGATGCCCTCATTGTGCAAGACATGGGAATCACTCGCTTAAACCTACCGCCTATTCCCTTGCACGCCAGTACCCAAATGGATAACCGTACACCGGAGAAAGTACGTTTCCTTGCAGAAGCCGGTTTCCGGCAAGTAGTATTGGCACGTGAGCTTTCCCTTCAGGAAATCAGCCATATTCATAAAGCTTGTCCGGAAGTGGCGTTGGAAGTGTTTGTGCATGGGGCACTTTGCGTCAGTTATAGCGGGCAATGTTATGTCAGCCAGGCTTGTTTCGGACGTAGCGCTAACCGGGGAGAATGTGCACAATTCTGTCGTTTGCCTTTCAGTCTGGTGGATGCCGACGGAAAAGTAATTGTACGTGATAAGCATTTGCTATCCCTTAAAGATTTGAATCAGAATGATATCTTGGAAGAGTTACTTGATGCAGGTGCCACTTCGCTCAAGATAGAAGGTCGTCTGAAAGATGTTTCTTACGTAAAGAATGTTACGGCTGCTTACCGCCAAAAGCTGGATGCTATCTTTACACGCCGTAAAGAATACGCCCAGGCTTCTTCCGGTACTTGTAATTATACATTCCGTCCCCAGTTAGATAAAAGTTTTAGTCGTGGATTTACGCATTACTTCCTGCACGGACGTAGTGAAGATATTTTCTCTTTCGATACTCCGAAATCCCTCGGCGAAGAGATGGGAACCATGAAGGAACAACGCGGAAACTACCTCACAATAGCCGGATTGAAATCATTCAATAACGGTGATGGTGTTTGTTATATCGATGAGCAAGGACGTCTGCAAGGATTCCGTATCAACCGTGTGGACGGGAATAAACTCTATCCGGCAGGTGAGATGCCCCGTATCCGTCCGCGTACTGTGCTTTACCGTAACTACGATCAGGAATTTGAGAAGTTGCTGGCACGTAAGTCTTCCGAACGAAAGATTTCCGTATCCTTGCTTTTGGCAGATACCGCCTTCGGCTTTGCTCTGACTATCACGGATGAGGATGATAATAGCGTTACACTTTCTTTCCCTTATCAGAAAGAACTTGCCCGTACCCCACAGGCAGATAACCTGCGTACCCAACTCAGTAAATTGGGAAATACTCCTTTTGAAGCTGGAATATTAGCGGATAATCGTTCGTCCGAAACAAATTCCGCCATAGAAATCCGTTTTTCTGATAATTGGTTCCTTCCCGCTTCCGTAGTAGCCGACTGGCGTCGCCAAGCCGTAGACAAGCTGGTTACCGTTCGCCGTATTAATTATCGGCAGGAAGTGGTAGTCTGGAAACCTACAACTCATGCTTTCCCTTTGCCGGGAACTTCTTCTAAGACAACAACTTCCGCTACTTCATTAACCTACCTCGGTAATGTAATGAATACCCGTGCCGCCTCTTTCTATGCCGATCACGGCATTGCTACCGTAGCTCCGGCTTATGAGAAACAATCTGTACCGGGTGCTGTTTTAATGTTCTGCAAGCATTGTTTGCGTTATAGTATGGGTTGGTGCCCTACTTATCAGAAGGGACGTTCACCCTATCGGGAGCCTTATTGTTTGCAAGGAACTGATGGTAAGCGCTTCCGCTTGGAGTTTGATTGTAAGAATTGTCAGATGAAAGTATATGCAGAATAAGAGAGAACATATTCGTTATCACCACAGAGCGGCACAGAGTAACACAGAGTTTCTTAAATATCAAAAAAGACTCCGTGCAACTCTGTGCTACTCTGTGGTGATAGCGATTATTATCAGTCTGGTTTCCTGCCGTTACTCCCGTCCCAGTCTGGATGATGAAGGTATCAGTGATAAAATCCGCGACTCTCTGACCTACCTTTACGACCGGCATTATACGTTGAATACGAATCTGGAAGTGGTGCAGGATTCCGTGGTGCTTGCCTGTCTGCCGGTGAAGGATTGCTACAATACTCTGTATAGAGGAGACCGTGTAGTAGTGGCCGAATTTGCCATTCATTCTGCTGATAGTGTGGACAGTGTTTGGGTAAAACTGGCTCATTCCCAGGAGATACAGGGCTGGATCGGGGAGCGGGAAATGATGCAAGCTTTTGTACCTACGGACAGTATCTCACAATTCATTTACTTGTTCAGTGATACACATGCTTCTTACTTCGTGATTATTTTCGCCTTGTTTATCGGTGCCTGGGTGTTCCGTCTGTTCCGTCGGAAGCAGTTGAAGATTGTTTATTTCAATGATATTGATAGTGTATATCCGCTTTTACTCTGCCTGTTGATGGCATTCAGTGCTACGGTGTATGAGACGATGCAAGTCTTTGTGCCCGAAACGTGGGAACATTTCTATTTTAATCCTACGCTTTCACCTTTCAAGGTGCCGTTTATTCTCTCAGTCTTTTTACTGAGCATCTGGTTGTTTATCATTGTACTGCTGGCAGTACTCGATGACTTGTTCCGTCAGTTGACTCCTGCCGCTGCCGTATTCTATCTGTTGGGATTGGCTTCTTGTTGTATCTTCTGTTATTTCTTCTTTATACTGACTACACAAATCTATATCGGCTATATTTTCCTTGTTGTTTTCTTTGGACTTTTCCTAAAGCGAATGTGTACTACACTTGTCATTTACCGCTATCGTTGCGGGCGCTGCGGACAGAAATTAAAAGAAAAGGGGGCTTGCCCAAGCTGTGGTGCTATCAATGAATAATAGGGTGTAGCAAGTTCTCTTAACCCTTTCATGCTTATGATACTTACTTTTCCCCTCTTTCCTGCTTAGATGTAATGTAAAAGATGGCATCTTTTGCTGCGAAAGATGCCATCTTTTGATGTTAGAGATGCCACCTTTTGCGACAAAAGATGCCATCTTTTGCATAACGGGTTAGGGAGATGTATGGGGACGGAAGTAATGATCTCTATCAGAACCTGCAACGTAGTTCGATTCCCGCCTGTATGGGGCGGCCTTTCTGCATGAATCCGTTGCCCATGCTTTCAAAGTAGAAAGCAGCGTAGTCTTTATCCAGTGCATTGCGAACCCAGAAGTCAATCTGTCCGTTGCCTTTTTGCAGGCTGAGGCGTCCGTTCAATGTGCCGTAGAAGGCTTGGCTGACATCATTCTGCTCGGTCCAATAGATACGTCCTGCACCGGTGTAGTTGGCATTAAGTTGAATACGGTCCAGCCAATGTCCCGGGTTGATGCGGAAAATGTATTGTCCGCCCAGGCTCAGGGTGTGCTTGGGGACGAAGGGGACGTAATTGCCATTGTAACTTATTTCAATCACTTTATTATCTGCGCTTTTCGCATTCGTCACATACTCTTTGAATGTGGCGTATGTGTAGCCATAATTTGCAGTCAGCGTGAAGTTGGTAGTAACTGCGCCCGCCAGAGATATTTCAGCTCCGAGGCTGCGACTCTTTCCTGCATTTACCGTTTCACGTCCGAGGCCGCTTTGGGCAAAGCGTGATATTTGTTGGTCGCGCGTTTCGAGCCAGAAGAGGGCGGCATCGGCACGCAGACGGTTCTGGAAAAGATTCAGGTGGGTGCCTGCTTCATAGTTCCAGGTCTGTTCAGGTTTGTAGACGGTGGCGGCTTTGGCATCCGGGTTTACTCCGGCGTCAGGAAAATGTCCTTCTACCAATGCCTTATAAGCATCGGGAACATGCGGCATGATTTCTTCTTTAGATTGTTTCATCATATCATTGCGCAGGCTGGATTGCAGCAGGTCGGAGAACATTTGGATGTTGTAGCCGCCCGAACGGTACCCTTTGCTGACAGTCACATAGACGTTACCGGTGTTTTTCTTGAAATCATATTGCAAGGCAAATTTCGGCAACAATTGCAGATAATCTTTGCTGATGGAACCTTCATATCTTGATTCAACAGTCAATGCGGTTTCCGGCATCATCGGGATGTCTCTGATAACTTGTCCGTTCTGTACCATCTGGCCTGTGATGCCTACGGTGTAGTCCATGGCTGTGCCGGAGTTATAGTCCATCTTCATCTTCTCATAGTCCAGTCGAAGCCCGGCGGTGAAAGAGAGTCCGCCAAGTCCGAATACGTCCCGGAAGGTGGATTGGTGAAACAAGGCTCCGTTCAGAAGCGGTGTCTCGAAATCTCCGTTGATGGGCAGGCGGGTGCTGGTTATCTTTAATGACGGCATGATGTTCATGCTCGATGTCGGACCCATCGGCACTTCTATCTTCGATGGAATCACGCTGCCCAACATCTGATCCATCATCGCCATACCGTCTTCCTTGAATGTGACGGGGGCAGTAGTATTCAGCCATTGATAGAAGCCGAAGATGCCCGTTGCCCATTGCCAGCGGCGGTTTTCCTTGCTCTTCATCACAATTTCTTCACTGATGGTATTGATGCGTTGTTTCTGTTCCAGTGTATACGTATCTGAGGCTGTGAAATCCTGATCCAGAAACATACGATCCTTTAGATGCTGATATCCGGTTACGGCACTGAGTGTGAAATTCTGCGCCTGGTACTCTACATTAAGTCCGGCATTCAGCAGGTTGCGGTAATAGCTACTTTCATCATTGTAAGCCGTCTTGGCTACATCTCCGGTTTCTTTATTGTAGAGTCCATACGGGTAACCGCCCTGGTCACCATATTCATAACTTACATTAAAGTCGAGCTTCCAATTATCGCTGGGCAAGTAGATGGCGCGGATACGTCCACCGGCAGACTGCCCTTTATCTACCTTTTTATTGTTGAGCGCTGCATTGCGGAAGAAACCGCCTTCGTATTCATAAAATCCTCCAGCCGAGAATGCAAAGCGCTCATTCATCCGGTGATAGTGAGTGACGGAAGTATTGTATTGATTGTGTGTACCTGCCCCTATCCGGAAGTCAGTACCTTGATAAGAGAAAGGAGATTTGGTATGTACTTTAATAAGTCCACCCATCGCATTTCGTCCGTACAGTGTACCCTGCGGACCGCGCAGCACATCAATACGCTCGATGTCGGAATAATTGAAATCGAATGCGGATTTATCTATATAAGGTATATTGTCGACGTATAATCCTACGGACGGGGTGTTGATACGCGAGCCGATACCGCGGATATAAACGGCGGAAGTCAGGCGCGAACCGTAGTCGGGAATAAATATATTGGGGACAAGTGCGGTTAGGTTTTTGATTGAGTTCACTTGTGCAGCCTGCATGTCTTGTTGCGAAAGCAGGGTGACGGCATTGGGCAGCTCGCGCAACTTACGGTTCTCTTTGGGTGCTGCAATGATCAGGACTTCTTCAACGTCCACTATTTTCAGGGTATCCACTTCCTCTGCACATACGTTCCCTATCGACATGAGTGCCAGGGCAAAGGCTAACAATTTACTCTTATTCATTCTTTGTCTTTTATTATTTTGCCTGCAAAGAAAGAGGATTCTCTTCGTTCCCGCAATCCTCATTTATTAGGATTTGTGGGGGCGGAAAGGGATGTTTGTCGTAACGGTACTGTTACGGGCGGCGTAATAGGTCTGTTACGGGTGGCGTAAAAAAAAGGGTGCTCAAATCCGCGCTTAAATATCAATTCGCATTTAGATGCGGTCCGCTTCTACATATCCGTGCATTACAGCATAAATCGTTAGTCCGGCTACTGATTTAATGCCCAGCTTCTCCGTAATATTCTTCCGGTGGGAGATGACGGTAGTCAGGCTGATATTCAGTTTATCGGCTATTTCTTTATTGATAAGTCCTTTGGTTATCAGTACCAGTACTTCTATTTCGCGGGGAGAGAGATCATGTTCGCTGTCGGCATGAGGATTACCGCACGGATGCGCTGTTGCACCGTGGGGATGTCCGTGGGGGTGGCTATGAGGATGTCCGCCTTTGTGTCCGAACTGATGCAGTTGCAGGATGTTTCTGATCAGTGTTTTCTCATCCTGATAAATATTCAAGGTCGGTATTCCTGCCAGTTGAGGCTGATTGTCACCGTTTGCCAAAACAATGGTCTTGGGCTTGCGCGGTAGGAAAAAAGCGGTATGCTCAAAATATATCTGTGCTGAAACAAAATAATGCGCGTACATATCGGGAGTATCGTCCATCAGTTCCTCGAACGAACTGAATACACGGATGACGGCCATCGGGATAATTTCTTCCAGAAGGCTTTGCAATCCCATACATGATAAGGTGTTGGAGTCGACAATTGCTATTTCGGGAGCTACCATAGTATTTCTTGAATTTCTGCAAAAGTACAGATAAATTTTAGGATGTTGGCTATTGTAGCTGAAAAACAGTAACTTTCCTTAATAGGTTTCCATAGAACTTTGTGCTTTTCTCTTTTGTTGTTAAGTATATAATTTACTTAATACTACTGATTTATGAAATATGATATAGCTATCATCGGCGGTGGTCCTGCCGGATATACGGCAGCCGAAAGAGCGGCTGCAAACGGGCTGCAAACAGTTTTGTTTGAAAAGAAAGCTATTGGCGGTGTTTGTCTCAATGAGGGGTGTATTCCTACCAAAACTCTGCTCTATTCCGCCAAGTTGTGGGACAATATGAAAGGCGCGTCCAAATATGGCATCTTAGTGCCCGACGGTTCGGCGTTCGATATGAAAAAGATTATCGACCGTAAAGATCAGATTGTGAAAAAGCTGACCGGTGGTGTGAAGATGACGGTCAATTCGTATGGTGCTGTTATTGTGCCACAAGAAGCCGTTATTGTGGGTGAGGCGGACGGACGCTTTCAGCTTTCGGCTGCCGGTGAAGTATATGAAGTGACTTATCTGTTGGTATGTACAGGTTCCGATACATTGATCCCTCCCATTAAAGGGTTATCTGAAATTGATTATTGGACATCAAAGGAAGCATTGGAGATAACAACTTTGCCCTATTCACTTGTCATTATCGGTGGTGGCGTTATCGGAATGGAATTCGCTTCTTTTTTCAATAGCATGGGTGTGCAGGTGCATGTTGTTGAAATGATGCCCGAAGTATTGGGTGCTATGGATAAGGAAACCAGTGGTATGCTGCGTTCGGAATATCAGAAGCGTGGGGTTAATTTCCATTTGAATGCCAAAGTAATTGAAGTCGGCAAAGAGGGTGTCACTATTGAAAAGGAAGGTAAGACTGCACTTATCGAAGCCGAAAAGGTACTCGTCAGTGTGGGTAGGAAAGCTAATTTGTCCCAGGTCGGTTTGGATAAACTGAACATTGAACTGCTACGCAACGGTGTGAAAGTAGATGAACATATGCAGACTTCCCATCCTCGTGTTTATGCCTGTGGTGATATTACCGGACACTCTATGCTGGCACATACTGCCATTCGTGAAAGTGAAGTTGCTGTCAATCATATCTTGGGAGTGGAAGACCGTATGAATTACGATTGTGTACCCGGTGTGGTGTATACCAATCCCGAAGTAGCGGGAGTAGGTAAGACTGAGGAAGAACTGAAAGCATCCGGTATCAGTTATCATGTACAGAAGTTACCGATGGCCTATTCCGGTCGTTTTGTAGCCGAGAATGAATTGGTGAACGGGCTTTGTAAGTTGATATTGGACGATGATGATCGGGTGATAGGTTGCCATATGCTGGGAAACCCTGTTTCCGAATTGATTGTTCTTGCCGGATTTGCCGTGCAGCACGGATATACGGTGGAAGAGTTTCAAAAGACTGTTTTTCCGCATCCGACGGTCGGTGAAATCTTCCATGAAACTTTGTTTGCGTAATGTTTTGTATTGATAATCGCTGTACGGATATTTATTTTAATCTGGCAGCAGAAGAGTATTTGTTGAAGCAGAAGCGAGGTAACTTCTTTATGCTTTGGCAGTCGGAGCCATCTGTAGTGATTGGGAAACATCAGAGTGTGGCGGCGGAAGCGGACGAGAGGTTTCTGGATGAAAAGGGAATAACCCTGGCACGCCGTTTCTCCGGTGGAGGTGCTGTATATCATGACCGGGGAAATATTAACCTGAGTTTTATTGAAACCGTAAAACAGCCGGACTTTGGATATTACCTGCAACAGGTCGTCGATTTCCTCGAAAAGGTAGGCATCTCAGCTTATGCTGACCAGCGTTTGGGTATTTATGTGGACGAACGGAAAATATCAGGTAGTGCGCAGTGCATACACAAAGACCGTGTGATGTATCATTGTACTTTGTTGTTTTCCACTGATCTGGATACGTTGAATGCGGCATTGAATGGCGATCCGGATGTAGAAAGCCGTTTACCGGGTTCTCGTACTATGCGTGCAGTACCTTCCGTACGGAGTGAAGTTGCGAATATAAAAGAGTTTTTGTCTGAGCCTATGGACATCAAACGTTTCATGCATTTGCTCTTTCACTCCTTTGTGGATGATGACGATAACCGGATTTACCGCTTCTCTGCCGGAGATATGGAAGCCATCGAACGGTTGAAAGCGGAAAAGTATGCCTGCAAAGAGTGGATATATCATAAATCCGCATTAACTTTTACTTAAGTTAAAAACTTACTACTCAGTTGTTTGTTGTATAATAATAAACCGAGAACCTAAAACTTAACTATATGTCAAGATTTGAAATAAAGATGCCCAAATTGGGTGAAAGTATAACCGAAGGTACCATCATCTCATGGTCGGTACAAGTAGGAGACATCATTAAAGAAGATGATGTGTTGTTTGAAGTAAATACCGCTAAGGTTAGTGCCGAAATACCATCTCCGGTAGAAGGTAAAGTCGTGGAAATTTTATTTAAGGAGGGAGATACCGTAGCTGTGGGTACGGTGGTGGCTATTGTCGATATAGGAGGTGAGAACTCCGAGGATGAGGATAGCGTAGAGGCTCTCCAAAGTTCTGCTACTGATGAGAGTGTTGCGGTTGTTTCTAAGGCTGCCTCTGAGGAAACTCCTCAAGTCAAGGCTGTAAAATCGGAAGAAGAGCGTTGGTATTCGCCTGTAGTTCTTCAGTTGGCTCGTGAGGCCGGCATTCAGCCTAAGGAACTGGATACTATTCCGGGCACCGGATATCAGGGACGGGTGAGCAAAAAGGACATCAAGAGTTACATTGTCCGGAAACAAAGTGGCGGTATAATGATTGCTAAACCTGCTGCAACTCCTGAAGTACAACGTATTACACCAGCTTCCGGCACATTCTCAGCAGAAGGTGTTGAAGTTAAAGAGATGGATCGTGTACGTAAGGTGATAGCCGACCACATGGTAATGTCGAAACATACTTCCCCGCACGTAACTAATGTTGTGGAAGTGGATGTAACGAAACTTGTGAAGTGGCGTGATAAGAATAAAGATGCTTTCTTCCGTCGTGAGGGGGTGAAACTGACTTATATGCCTGCCATCACAGAAGCTGTGGCGAAGGCGCTGGCTGCTTACCCGCAAGTGAATGTATCGGTAGAGGGATATAATATCCTGTTCAAGAAACATATCAATGTCGGTATTGCCGTTTCTCTGAATGATGGCAATCTGATTGTTCCGGTGGTTCGTGATGCCGATCGTCTGAACCTGAACGGACTTGCCGTAGCCATTGATTCACTGGCACTCAAGGCTCGTGATAATAAGCTGATGCCCGATGATATTTCCGGTGGCACTTTTACGATTACGAACTTTGGTACATTCAAGTCTTTGTTCGGTACACCTATCATCAATCAGCCTCAGGTGGCTATTCTGGGAGTAGGATACATTGAGAAGAAGCCTGCCGTAATAGAGACCCCGGAAGGGGATGTGATTGCCATCCGTCATAAGATGTATCTGTCCCTCTCTTATGATCATAGAGTCGTGGATGGTTCATTAGGTGGCAACTTCCTCTATTTTATTAAAGATTATCTGGAAAACTGGAAAGAATAACTTAATACCTTGATAAGTATGAAAAAGTACAATATAAAAACCACAGATGTGGAACTGCTGAAGAAATGGTATTACCTGATGACGCTGGGGCGTGCGCTCGATGAAAAGGCGCCCGCTTACCTGTTGCAGTCCCTTGGCTGGTCCTTTCATGCTCCGTATGCCGGACATGACGGGATACAGTTGGCCATCGGACAGGTATTTACCAAGGGAGAAGACTTCCTTTTCCCTTATTACCGTGATATGCTGACTGCCCTTTCCGCCGGAATGACGGCAGAAGAACTTATACTGAACGGTATCTCCAAAGCTACTGATCCGGGAAGTGGGGGACGCCATATGTCCAATCATTTTGCCAAACCCGAATGGCATATCGAGAATATATCCTCGGCTACAGGTACACATGATCTTCATGCAGCCGGTGTGGCACGTGCAATGGTATATTATGACCATAAAGGAGTCGTTATTACTTCACACGGTGAATCTGCCTCATCCGAGGGCTTTGTCTACGAAGCTGTCAATGGTGCCAGCCTTGAACGCCTGCCCGTTATTTTTGTATGGCAGGATAATGGATATGGTATATCTGTTCCGAAGAAAGACCAGACGGCAGCCCGTAAAGTGGCGGATAACTTCTCCGGATTCAAGAATCTGAAGATTATCCATTGTAATGGAAAAGATGTGTTCGACTCCATGAATGCCATGACTGAGGCCCGTGAGTATGCATTGCTGAACCGGAATCCGGTAATTGTACATGCCAATTGTGTCCGTATCGGTTCCCATTCCAACTCAGACAAAGATACTTTGTACAGAGATGAAAATGAACTGGCTTATGTGAAAGAAGCTGATCCGTTGCTGAAGTTCCGCCGGATGCTGTTGCGTTACAAGCGTCTCACGGAGGAAGAACTGAAAGAAATAGAGGAGAAAGCAAAGAAAGACCTGGCTGCTGCTAATCGTAAGGCGCTGACAGCTCCCGATCCTGATCCTAAAAGCATTTTCAACTATGTATTGCCGGAACCTTACGAACCGGAAAAATATAAAGATGGAACACATCGCGAGACAGAAGGAGAGAAGAAATTCTTTGTAACTGCCATCAATGAAACGCTAAAAGCAGAGTTCCGCCATAATCCTAATACCTTCATCTGGGGGCAGGATGTTGCCAACCGGGATAAAGGGGGCGTGTTCAATGTAACCAAAGGAATGCAGCAGGAATTCGGCGAAGCTCGTGTATTCAGTGCACCTATCGCCGAAGATTATATTGTCGGTACAGCAAATGGTATGAGCCGTTTTGATCCTAAAATCCGGGTAGTGATAGAAGGTGCGGAGTTTGCCGACTATTTCTGGCCTGCCGTAGAACAATATGTGGAATGTACCCATGAGTATTGGCGTAGCAACGGACAGTTTGTTCCTAATGTAACTTTGCGTTTGGCTTCCGGTGGTTATATCGGTGGCGGACTCTATCACTCGCAAAATCTGGAGGGCGCTTTGGCTACTCTGCCCGGAGCACGGATTGTTTGCCCGTCCTTTGCCGATGATGCTGCCGGACTGCTTCGTACAAGTATACGTTCCCGTGGGTTTACGTTGTTTATTGAACCGAAAGCATTGTATAATTCCGTAGAAGCAGCCACCATTGTTCCTGATGATTTTGAAGTTCCTTTTGGGAAAGCGCGTATTCGCCGTGAGGGCAGTGACCTGAGTATTATCACCTATGGTAACACAACGCATTTCTGCCTGAATGTTGCCGAACGTTTGGAAAAAGAAGGTGGCTGGAGTGTGGAAGTGATCGATATCCGTTCTTTGATACCGTTGGATAAAGAAACCATTTATGAGTCTGTGAAGAAGACCAGTAAAGCCCTGATTGTTCATGAAGATAAAGTCTTTGGTGGCTTCGGTGGCGAGATAGCAGCCAGTATTGGTACAGACTTGTTCCGTTACCTGGATGCACCGGTACAGCGTGTAGGCTCTACCTTTACTCCTGTAGGTTTTAATCCAATACTGGAACGTGCCATTCTGCCGGGTGCAGATAGAATTTATGAAGCAGCCAAGAAGCTGTTGGAATATTAATTTAATAATAAGTTATTATGAAAGAGATAGGATTATTTTATGCAATGAATGCTGCCAAGACTTCTCATATCGCAGAGAAGATACGTGAGAAGCTCGGACACAAAGAAGTGGAAATGATTATGATAGAAAAGGCTTGGCAGAATGATTTCCAGGCTTATGATAATCTGATAGTAGGTGCATCTACCTGGTTCGACGGTGAATTGTCTACCTATTGGGACGAAATGATACCGGAGATAGAAAGCCTCGATTTGAAAGACAAGAAAGTTGCTCTCTTCGGACTTGGTGACCAAATCGGTTATCCTGATAATTTTGTTGACGGCTTGGGAATACTGGCTGATGCCTTTGAAAAGGCAGGGGCTATCCTTGTCGGATTTACGTCTGCCGAAGGTTATTCATTTAACCGGTCAAGAGCTTTGAGGGATGGTAAATGGTGTGGACTGGTGATTGATATAGAGAACCAGTCGAAGCTGACGGATGAACGGATTGCAGCTTGGTGTGAACAGTTGAAAGAGGAATTTTGATATAATATGAGGGGCTCGTTAGAGAGCCCCTTATTTTATATTACTTTGATTCCATCAGGAGCTTTGACTGTAGAAACTATTTTTCCATCAGCTCCTTTGACATGCTTGATGTAGACTACCCCCAATGGAGTAGGGAAGGTGCCTTCCGCCCATTCCAAATCACCAAGATGGGGAGTTATGCGAAGAGTCTTACAGCCTGCATCCACTATCTTGACACCTAAAATATGCTGTGTCATCCAAGGGGTAGGGCCGGAAGCCCAGCCGTGGCAGAAGCTGTGTCGGAAACTGGGATAACAATAATCGCCGAAATCTCCATGAATATCATCTTTGCCCTCGGGAACGAAATCATCCAGTCTTGCGGCATTATGGGTCCAGTCCAGATTGAAATCTTCCCAGAAAGTGGTTGCTCCTAAATCTAACATCCCACCCCAATACTGGCGGATAATGTCTACAGCTTGCTGATATTCGCCTGCTTGCGCAAGGGCCTGCAACATGTAGTAGCCATAAAAAGTGGAAAAGTCCTTTGCACCACCTACTGAGATAACTTCGCTGCATGCTTGTTCGGGCTTCATTAATCCTGCGATGGACATTAGTGCGGCTGCTTGTTTCAAACCGTTAGGTTGTTTTATCTGCTTTTTCAGTCGCTTGGATATGGCACGGCATTTTTTTGCATGTTCCTGTTCTTCCAGTAGATTGCATAATACCTCTGCATTTTTCAAAGCCCAGCCAAGCAATGCTCTGCATCCTGCTTCAACCCCCGGCTGATTAGGACTTGACGGCCAATCCAGAAAGCGTTGTTTTGCCAGATTCTCATTGCCTTTCTCGTCTACACATTCATCTATGCGGTCGATTACTCCGGTAATGTAGGCACGATGGTGACGTAAGAAATCTATATCTCCATTATGCATATACCATTCGTGCTGGATAATCAGGTACCACATTGAATAAGTACTGATTCCATTCAGCCATTGGGGCAGGGGGAACTGCTCGCAAGCCAGATCTATGCTCTTGTTTACTACTTCATTATGCCCGAATACACTCATAATGGTTGCTACTTCGGGGTGCATGTCACCCAGCCATATCAGGCGGTCGCGCTTTATGCCATCCCATAAGTATTCCTGCATATTCAGATGGACGGTGTATGCTCCGGTCATCCATATATCATTCAGACGTTGGTCATTGCAACGGAATGAGCCCAGATAAGGGATATTCCGGTAGCGGAAAATGGCGGGAGCTTCTTTCAGATACATGGTTGTATTGGGTGACAGGCAATCGATACGGATAAAACGGAATCCGGTACTTCCTATTTCAATTTGTCCGTCACTTGGGATCTGCATAATCATATCACGCATAGCATGGTCGTTTGTGGAATACCCCTTTCTCCGTTTGCCGCCATCATTCTGGCTACAGGCTTCACTTACGGACTCTCCGAAACGAATACGTATAGAGGTGGGCTTCCAGGGTTTAGCAGAACCTAACACGAGTTTTAATCCTCCGTGCAATTCCCGTCCATAGTCCAGTAGGATAGAGGCGGTATCACTTTCTGTGGTATGCATGGAGCACATGTTCCTCCTACCAAGTTCTGTTTGTCCGGTACCAGGGAGAAGCAGTATTTCCGCATTGCTGACTAAAGAGCCATTGCTAATCCACATAACCTTTTGAGGAGGTACATATAGGCGTGTCATTTCATCTGTATGGATGTTCAGACTGTCTGCGCCAAAAACGGGAGGAACGTAAGTCTGGGCTTTTGCTGCTCCTGCTATGCATAAGGCTATTGTTATTATGGTTACTCTTATCATACAAATTCTTTATTACTGTCGTTTACTTAACTTAAAGCAATCAATATCCGGTGCCCATCCGAAGTTGTTTCCCATACGGATTACGTTGTTACCGGCTACTAAAGTTACAGGAATGGTTACGGATGTTACTTTTTCTTTGTTGCCGCTATTCAGGTCTTTTATTTCTGTCTTGGTTTCATTTACAGATACTTCCAGTTTCCTGTTTTTGTCGCAGCTATAATAAATAGTCATATCATATTCGCCCCCTTTCTCACTGTACACTTCTTTCCATTCCGCAATATTTTCTTCACTGCCTCCGATATTTGATACTTTCATCTTGCCGGAACAAGCCGGAGATGCGGCATAGAATATCTGTTTAGGGTTCTTTCCCAAGTCATCATAGCAAGGCAAATAGGCCCATTCTGCCTCATAAAGAGTCGGTTCAAGACGTTTTTCTGCTTCCAATCTCCATATTGCAACGCTATGTGGAGGAACTGATAACCGGATATTGTCTGTCATATTTCCCAAATCCTTGCATTGCATCACATTGCGGACTTTTACTGTTCCCCCCATCTCCAGTTTTTCGAAAGGAACATCGAAATTATATACAGTATCCGATGGATTATACAGAGCTATGGCACGCACAAGTCCCCGCTTTTGCTCAAGGTCTTTCACTAATACATATTCTTCATTCTCATGCTGTACCACGTAGGCCTGTAGTCCTAACGGATCCTGATTCAGTGCTATCAATTCTTTGTTTTTCAGTAAAGCCAATGAAGTTTCAGGAATGGTTGTCATATCGCAACCAATAAGAAGGGGCGAACTCATGATACACCACATTCCAAAATGTACTTCTTCCTCTTCCTGCTTCAATCCGCGACCAACTTCCAGCATGTCCATATCATTATAATGTCCTTCACCGGCATAAGCTGATAAATAGAGATTCTTTCGGATAATGTTCTTCACGGATTCCCAGCGGGGACGTATATCCGGACTGATGCGCCAGGAACGCGCCATGCTTTTCGCCCAAGTACCAGGGAAAGCCCATCGGCAAATATTAATGGAAACATCGGTGCGTCCGGTATTCTTGATTGCTTCGCAAATGGTTGTGTAGCGCTTTTCTTCATCAAGCCCTAATTCTCTGCCACCGCAATAGTCTATCTTGATGAAGTCATAGTTCCATTCTTTCAGATAAAGGTCCATATCCTGCTGCTCGTGCCCGTAGAGGCCGGAGCCAACTCCATTGGCATCATCGTCGTAAATAGAACCACAGGTGTTGTCGCCTGCATCCGAATAGATACCTGCTTTCAGACCTAATGAATGGATGTAGTCGGATATAGGTCTCATTCCATTAGGAAAGCGTTCGGGATGTGCATGCATCTTTCCGGTTTCATCTCGCCAGCCGAAAAATCCGTCATCCACATTAATATATAGATAACCGGCATCTTTCAAACCATGGGCAACCAAAGCATCTGCTTGTTTCTTTATCAATTCCTCGTTGATATTCACATGATAGGTGTTCCAGGAACTCCAACCCATCAGGGGTGGTGAGAAGGATTCCTGCGTGATCTTTTCATTTGTTGATGTGCAGGAACTTGCAGCAAGTATAAGAGCAAGAAGTGCTCCTGTTATAAAATGTCTTTTCATAAGTATTTTTACTTTTATGTCCGAAAGTTAATCAATTAATTTGAATTTGTATGTACCTGGCTTCCTTAATGTTAATGGCTTACCTTCTCCTTTGGTGATAACCTTAACTATGCAACCATTGGGAATTTCGATTGTACTTTCGCCGGTTGCATTCAGTTTTACACTGATAAAGCCTTCTTTGACGGGAATCCTTGAGTTTATCCATTTGAGGTGTAAAAGTTCAGGCTTAATGGTATATTCATTGGGCTTTTCTGCCAATTGGCTGAAACCAATAAGCCCGTTTAAGGCGCCTACTACTGCAGGCACTCCGTTGGCACCGTGGCAAAGGCTTAAACCGTAAGGGCGTCTGTAAAACTCCAGTTGTTTGGCTCTTGAAGCCTCTGTCTGGAAGTTTTCGGGAAAGCGGGTATGTCCTTGATCCATCCAATCGCCGAATACACGGTACATGAAATCCCATAACTCCTTTACCCGTCCTGCCTTGGTATATGCTAGGAATTCATAGCCTTTTTCATAGCTGACAGTGGTATAATAATGGGGCAGATTGGGAAGGATATTCTCAAATAAGTTGTCATAGTGTTCTTTCGGAAATATGTCTGTCAAGATAGCCCAATATTGTGCATGATGTGAAATTCGCTTGTCAATAGTGGTGCCGTCATTCATCGTGCCATTGATGAATGCTTTTCTTTCATCATCCCAGAAGTGCTTGAATATCTTTCTCTTTAAATCTTGTGCCAGCTTATTGTATTTGCTTGCAAGTGCTTTCTCTTTCCATAAGCTGGCAAAGTAAGCACCTGTCATGTAATTGTAATACAACATTATCTGTGCATAAGCAGCCACGCCTTTTCGGGCAGGACCATTGTAGGTAGACCATCCCGGGGTATAACCGAACTGTCTGTCACCATAATTGCCATGTACAAATCCGTCTTCATCAACGATGGAAGCATAAAAGTCAAGCAGTTGGGTAATCCGGTCTTTGTATTGGAGGGAGGTTGTTAAATCTCCGAAACGCAGGTAATTCTGCTTTAACCCAAATAGCGCGTGGAGCGGATAGTCGGGTATACCTATATCGGATAGTTTGGGATTAAGCGGCATCAGTGCTATGGATATTCCGTTTTTTGAAACCTGTTGGTCACCGAACAGGTAGTCGCCTCCCAGTGTGCTGACCAGTGCATCCATCGACCAGGGGAGGAAATCACGTTTCACTCCATCCAGATAGAAGCGGTGCATACTGGTGTGAAGTGTAGCGCTACTCATTTTGAACAGATTGTTGATGTACTCATCATCCGTTTCAAACTGCATCTGATATTCTACCGGCCACATGGAGGCATCAAATTTTAGGGAAGTAATTTCAGCACCTTCATCACATTCAAGAGAAGCATATCTGAGTGCACGTTCAGGTATGCTGATGACACTGCCTGTTTCTGACAATTTGATGGGAGGCAACGGGTATTGTTCCAGCTTCTTGTCATCTCTTTCCAGAGCTTCTTCCGGAGTTTCACCTACTCGTACGGTTACAGTGCCTTTTCCCTTTACCTGAAAAGTGAGAGTACCGATTTCCAGATGGAAAAAGTCTATTAAAGCATAGCCGTTCTTGCCGATTTGTACTCCATCTGCTCCAATGGTTTTGGCATTACGCATTGGAAGTATTTCTTGTGGCTTGATTTGAGCGATTATGTTCTGAGGAGCGTCTGGGCGAGTGGCGGGCTTATTATACATGGAGGCACTCTCAGGAATGGTCCAGTAGTTTTTATCCATACTGACCTGCCATTCATTTGGATTTTCCAGACCTTCGCCTTTCAGTATAATGCAAGGCAAAGAATCGTTCGTTATCACTTCAAATAAAAGGGAAGATTTACCTGCGGGCAGTGTTATCTGCTTATTAGTTGTGGATTGTTTTATTCCATTGACGTAAAGGATAATATCGGATGGGCCTTCCCAACAAAGATTGTTTTTCTTGTGCAATTTTATTTCTCTTTTGAAATAAGCACGGTTGTTTTTAGCAAAGAACTTTCCCGGGTATCCTACGTTCACACAGCGTTCTTTGGAAATCTTGGCTGATTGTTGTTGATAGAAAGCGGCTAATTGTCCCGGATACCACATATAATTACTGTTCCATTCTTCCTGGGAAGGTGCTGGGATTACTGTGACTTTAGAATCTAATAAAGGATCGAATTCTTTGATCTGCGCATAACAGTTAATGGTGGTTACCCAAAAAATGCCTGCTATTAATTTTAGTCTTTTATTCATGTCTTTAATGGATATCGTTTATTAATTTTTCAATGTGTTTCTATTGTTACTTCTTCTAATTGATGATTGTTTTCAGGCGAAGAGTTCCTTTTAAGCCCACTGAAGTAACTTTTAGTTTCACTTCACCTGCTTCCCGATTACTGCGGAGGATAATTTGCATACGTCCTTGATGCATCCGTTTGGTAGTGATGCCATTGAAAAGATCGGATGTATAATGGTCGCTGTTATCCAATGCTACTAACCGGGCAGAACCTTCTATTTGCAAGGTAAGCGGTTCGTTGTATGTCCACACGGGGTGTCCTTTTTTATCAACTGCTGTGACATTGATGTATTGCAAGTCCATACCATCGGCTTTCCAGTCGGTTGGTGTTTCCGCTTCTATCTTGAGTGCTACAGCTTTTTCAGCACTTTCAATGCGATGACGAGCAACTTCATTTCCATTTTTATCGCGGGCAATAGCCTCCAGTGAGCCACCATTGCCATATGGGACATCTTTCCAATAGATCATATTACGCAGATTGATCTTTGTCGTATCGTTTAGCTGGGTGCCTATACTTTTACCATTTACCAATAGTTCTACTGAGTGGGCATTGGTGTAGGTGAAGAGTGATTGTTTGCTGCCCGGTTCATAATTCCAACGTTCATTAAGTGTCATGCGCCCCACTATCACGTCATTCCAACTGACACTCTCGGCATCGGCTGCATCTACTACACCGATATGTACTTCCGGAACATCTGGCATGAAGGCGGATTTGATAAGATAAGCTTGGGGATAAGGATGCATGGTGTGGTCAAAGAATGAATAATTCCATCCTTTTTTGGGCCATTGGTTAGATTCTCCCCAGTATTCGGCAGAACCCCAATAGGCTATACCTACTGTGCGCTTTTTATCCATGTTATAGAAGGGCTCCAGTAATTTGTAGGTCTCGGCTTCACTTTGAAACAGTATGAGGTCTGGTTTATGCTGAAGATAAGCAGCGTACTTATCCGATTGATAATTGAATGAAGCAATTTCTGTGGCGCAAGCCAGTTCGGGCGGAACAAGGTAACTGTCGAAGTCTTTGTCGTGGCGAGTGATGGCACCGGCACGTGCAGGGAACATTGCAACTGTTGTCAGGTGGCTGTCATCAAAACGTTTCACTAATTGATTGAAGATGCGATAGGTGGTGATGCCCCAATCATTAATCCCTCTAAAACCTGCCCATCCTTCACGAATTTGCAATTCGTTACCTAAACTCCAAAGAATGATTGACGGACGGTTACGGTCACGTTTTATCCACTCTATAATCAGGTCAGACCAAATCTGAGTGAATGGTCGGCGTCCACCCCAATAATCATTATCACTCCATTTGTCTGTCAATTCATCTACAATGAGCATACCTACGCGGTCTGCAATTCGGGCGAAACTGTCACTGTAGGGATTGTGCGAACAACGAATTGTATTATAACCGAAAGCTTTCAACTGTAACATCATACGTTCAATAGCTCTATCGTAAGAAGCAGCCCCTAATGCGCCGAGATCATGATGGTTGGCATTGCCTTGTAGAAATATCTTTTCTCCATTGAGTTTGAAACCAAATTCAGGTGAAAACTCTAACTTGCGGATACCGAATTGTTCTGTAATACTGTCTACTACCATACCATCTGCTACCACAACCACATCTGCACTATACAGTTGCGGTGTATTGCACGACCAGAGTTGTGGGTTCTTCAAAATTATTGCAGGCAACTTTAACTCAGTACAAGTTTGGTGAGTATGTTTGGGCATGGTGTTATGGGCAGAACCCACTACTTTTCCTTCCGGGTTACGAATTGTAGTACGAACCAATACATCATGTTTTTGCCAACCGTCTACTTCCACCTGTACGGCAACTGTTGCTTTATCCGATGCAACTTCGGGGGTAGTAATGTAAATCCCGTGCCGTGCTATATGGGTAGGATTTTGAACTTGCAGATAAACATCGCGGAACAATCCGCCACCTGTATACCAACGAGAACCTTTTTTAGGACCGGTAGATGCATATACAGCTACTATATTTTCCTTGTCAAAATGCAGATAAGGAGTAAGGTCTGCTTCAATGCCTACATATCCATAATCCGTAGAGGCTATCTTGTGTCCATTCAGGTAGACATCACCTAAGTAGATGATTCCCCCGAAATCCATCACTACCCGTTTCCCTTTCCATAATGGATCTGCTTGGAAAGATTTACGATACCATCCCTCACACATTGGCTTGAAGCCGCGTGCACCGCCACCTGCCTTCGTCCAGGGTTGCTCAAACTGAAAATCATGTGGAAGGTCAAGAATACGCCAAGAGGAATCATCCAATGCAGGAGCAGCGAAATTAGTGCCCTTGTTTTCTTTTGTAACTAATTGGAATTTCCAATCGAAATTGAAGAGTGCTTTTTGTTGCGACACAAAACCTTCTAAAGGTGTGTTTTTCATGAGGGCTTTTTCCTGCACATTTTGGTATTGTGCCATGGTTACACTACTTGGAATAATTACTAAAAGTGAAGTAATGAGAAGGCTTTTCATCAGACGCATAATCTATTAAGGAATAAAGTTGGTTGAATTCGATTAATTATTGTTTCGATTGATATTTATATCGTGCAAATATCATGACTTTGAGGCTATTAAGGAATGGAATTTAGTTCAAAGAACTGCATTTTTGTACAAAGGTAAAAGTGTGTGAAGTTTGATTTCGTATTAATTATTAATCTTTCATCTTTACTTTAACAGTACATTCAGAGTGTTAATTGTCTCTTTTGTTCTTGGGATTAAGTTTTATACAAATAAATCCCTCTCTTAATAATCAATACTTCGGTAAAATTTTACCGAAACTTTAAAAATTAAACATAGAACCGGCTAGATCTGGTTCGATAATCCCAAAGAACCCATTGAAATATTGTCAATATATTATGCAAAGATTCGAATTGTGAAACACCCTAGAAATGAATTTTAGTTCAAAATCCTGTATTGCTGTGCATAAAGTGAGAAACACTTCTTTTTTATTCATTACATAACTAATATTTAGAATATTTCAAATAGTAATATTAAGAAATACTTTTCACTTAGCTTCCCTTAGATATATCTAATACAAACTAATATGGAGAAGGAAGAATCTTTATTCTAAAAGGAGATGCCGGCAATCCATAGGTGGAATATAAATTAAGAGGCATATAATTTTTGAACCCTAATTGTACATATACCGGTTCTGTGACTTTATCACTGTATACCTCTATTTTTTCTTTTTTTCCAATAAATGCAGCTTTAGCAGGATAGAATATACCATTTTTACCTGCCAGTTCAAAACCAATGAGAGGTTGGTTGTAAGTTGTCATTCCCATATCAGTGTAGTCAAAAGATAGTATGACTTTACTTCCTTTTATTTCGGCCGATTTATAAATGGGACCAGAATAAGGGATACCAGGTATGTTGTATGTTTTAGCTAGTACCCATAAGGCTAACCGTTTGCTGACATTGGCTTTGTCAGCAGGATGAATATGCTTAGCATCGCCAACATCAGAAGTAACTGCCATACCACTATTAGGAATAATTGTCATGGCTTCTAACTGTGCTTGGCGGAGTTCTGCAGCTCCTGTTGGTGATGCTTGCTTATCAGAATATTGATAAGGGGCTATCTGGACATAATAAAATGGAAATTCACCGAGTTCCCATTTATTTCTCCAGGATGCTACCATTTTAGTAAAAAGTTGTTTGTATTCATGAGGATTTAATACATTGCTTTCACCTTGATACCAAATGATTCCTTTTATGTTGAATGGATGCAATGGATAGATCATGGTATTGTATAATTTTCCTGCATGCACTCTTTTTACTTCATCCATTGATTTATTAGGATAAGTTGTTAGGTAGTCATTTTGGTCCATCCATCTTTCAATATTTGTTCCACCTGCTGCAGAACAAATTATTCCGATGGGAACTTGAAGAATCTTTTGGAGATATTTTGCAAAGAAATAAGCGATTGCACTAAATTCCTTAACATTGGCTGGAGTAGTTTCCAGCCATGAAGTGGACTGGCAATCTTCCATAGGGTTTGTACTTTCATTTCGGAAGACAGTAAGTAGACGAATATTATCTCTAGGGGATGCCATTACTATAGCATAACAGGAACCCATGATGGGTTGCCCTACAAATCCTTTGACCGGCATTTGTACGTTTGACTGGCCTGCGCATACCCATACTTCTCCGATTAATACATTAGATAGTACAATCGGTTGCCCATCCGATATTGTAATAGTATAGGGACCACCTGCCTCTGGTGTTTCAATCTTTATATTCCATTTTCCGTCAGAAGAAGAATGTTCGGTATAAGTTTTATTATTCCAAGACGTAACAATGGTAATTTTCTTGTGTGGAGTTGCCCATCCCCATAGATTGGTTTTGGATTTTTGTTGTAATACCATTCCATCTCCTAAAATGGAAGGCAATCTAACTTCTGCAGATAATGCTATTGTAAAGAATATGAAGTTAGCAAGAATAAATAATCTTTTCATGTGTTTCTTTTTTTATTTCATTTCTATAAACTGTTCGGTCTCTTTGAACTCATTATTTATAATAATTATAGTTTTAATGTCCAAATGCAAGATTCACTTATTATCTTCTTTCCGTTTTTTACTTCAATTTTAATTATGTTTTTTCCTGGTTGTAAAATAACATTGTTCCAAATGATACGGTTATATTTATCCCGTTTCTTTTTTTCTATTTTCTGTCCATTCATGTAAAGAGTGGCAGCCTCTAAATTTGTATATGCCTTTATAGACGTAATAGGGTAAATGCGTTCTGTGAATCTGCTATCACACAAATGAAGCATAGGTTCTGCATTCCAATTTGCTTTATAAAAATAGAAAGCATCTTTTTTTATTTGTCGATCATAAGTTACAAGTCCTTTATCATTCATTCCATCCCTATCTCCTTCTTTACGGATGACAGACTGGAAATCAGCAAATACCCATATAAATTTGGCCCATAAATAAGAACGTTCTGCTAGTGCTTCCCAGTTCTTTTCGTGGCTGATTGCCTGAAATTCTTCTGGATGCAATCTTCCTAATGAAGCTTTACTCTCATTTATAGGGCATCTATGTTGATGAATACTACCTCCAAAACCATATTCAGACACTCCTACCGGATAGTTTTGAGAATCAGCTTTTACCTTATCCATAAAACTACCAATCTGCTGACCGTCATTCCAATTGAAATATTTATTCCATGCTATTAAATCTGCACACCCCAAATAATTTGTCTGATTTACACAAGTTGCGAAAGTCGTCAATCTGGAGGAATCCAATTGCTTATAAAGGCTGTTCAATTCTTTAACAAATACGACAGGGTTGTCATAAGCCTGAAATGTTTTCTCATCTGTAATTAGAAGTTCATTGAATATTCCCCAAAAGCATATAGAGGGATGATTATAATTCTGATAAACCAGTTCTTTCAAAGTCTGACGTGCATTGTCATGTAATCCTTGATTAGAAACATAACCGGTATAGGCATATCCACCGGGACCGACAAACGGAATTTCAGCCCAAAGTATGATGCCGTTTCTGTCACATAGATCATGCATTCTTTTTGCATGCGGATAGTGTGTCAGACGTATTCCTGTAGCTCCTACTTCTTTTATTAATTCTATATCTTTGTCATAATCTTCTGGTAACAGGGCACTTCCTTTGCCCTCTACATCCTCATGGCGACAAAAGCCGTGAATATCATAAGGCTTTCCATTTAAGAAAAAACCTTTATCAGGATCTATGGAGAAATAACGGAAACCTGTTTGCTCAGTAACTTTATCCACTAGTCTATTTCCATCGTACAGTTCTACATTGACAGTGTATAGATAAGGATTGTGTTTAGCATCCCATAAAACGGGATTCTGGATAGTCATGGGCTGGTTTAGCTGCTCATCTGTAACCTCTGTTTCCTGACTTTTTACCGTCTTTCCAGTTGCGTCAAGTATGGTAGTACGTATTTTTAAGTTCGACTTTATTCCTTTTAATGAAAGTCTGCTTTCGACTACAAATTCAGCCTTTTTTTTCGAAATATTTTTTTGGTGTACAAACACACCGGAAGAAGCGAAAAACAATGGAGATATACAGTTCTCTTCTGTTACTATCAGGTGACAAGGGCGATGAATACCTCCATATACATTGAAATCTCCATTGATGGGTAGTACGTCTGTGCGATAAGCATTACTCACCCATACCTCCAAATCATTTTTACCCTTTTTAACTTGATCAGTAATTTCAGCGCAGAATGCAGTATAACCTCCTAAATGATGGGCGACTGTCTGGTAATTGATAAAAACATCGGCAACAGAATTTATACCTTCGAAAAAAAGAAATAAACGTTTTCCTTCCATCTCAGGAGAAATTGTTAAAGTTCTCTTATAAACCATCATCTCCCGATTATAGGATATTTGCCCCGGTAGATATTCCGCATTCCATGTATGGGGGATGGTGACGGGAATTAATGGAGCCTTTCTGACGGCACTGGTAATAGGTTTATATCCCCACTCCTTATCTAAAGATATAAACAAGCGAGGAGAAGTCTTAGCATATGATATTGAGCATAGCAGCAGTTCTGCAACTAGCATAAACAAGTGTCGTTTCATACTATAATTCTTAAATGGTTCATTTTTTAATAATCTTTATGTCTGGACTTAGATTTCTGAAATTGATGTCTTTGGATCCCTCTACTTTGAGATAAAGTTTGTTTTCGGGCAGGGACAACTCAATATTTTCCATCAGCAGATTTTTTCCTTTCAATACATGAATCTTATTCTGTTTTGATTTGATTGATAGATTTCGCAATGTGAAATTTTCAAAGTCATGCATGATGGGCATCAAATTATTACATTGCACTGTGCCATCCTCTATTTTTACGTTATTGATGGGCAGTTCCGGAATACCACGTGCTGAAATAAAGCAATTGGCAGCCTCAACAATGAAATTCTTGATACGGACATTTCTTACAGTGGGAGTGAGTGCAGTTACTGGTCTCAGTGGTAAACGGTTAGCCAGTTCGCCAACAAAATTATAACTTCCCAGCAAGTCCCATACGAGGACAGTTTTTGCGTCTTTTATTCTCAATTTCTCATAGAAAATATTCTCTGTAATTCCAGTACGTGGTCGACGGGTCTTAAAACGCAGTGGCATGTCAGTTCCGTCAAATACACAATTATAAGCATATATGTTTTTAATTCCACCTCCTGTTTCACTACCAGTTGTCAAACCACCATGACCGGCTTTGGCAAAACAATAGCGGATGATTACATTTTCAGTGGGGATACCCATACGTGCACCTTCTTCGTCACGACCTCCTTTTACAGCATAACAGTCGTCTCCGCAATTCATGGTACAGTATTCCACCAATACGTTCTTGCTGCATGTAATGTCCACACCGTCACCACTCGGAATCCCTACGGAATTTACCGTGACTCCACGTATGATTACATCCTCACATAATATCGGATTGACATTCCAGAACATGCATCTTTCTATGGTCATACCTTCAATAAATACGCCTTTGCACTGGATAGGTGCAATAACTTTTGGGGCGAAAAAATGACGTCCTTCCATACCGTCAAAGATACGTTCTTCTGTTTTTTCAGGGAAATCCTTTTCTATCCAAGCAATACTATTGGAGTTTTTACGTATCGGCGAGTCCATTGAAGGACCATAAATATGGCCTTTCCCAGTAATTGCAATGTTTTCTTCATTACAAGCATAAATAAAAGATCCGGAGCCCATAATCTGACGACCTTCGTGCATAGTGTATACACTTGGCAAATAATCTTTCGGCTCACCGGAAAATTCAATTTCCGCCCCTTTTTCCAGATAGAGGTTGACATTACTTTTCAGTATAATACGGGCCGACTTCCATTTACCTGAAGGAATGACTACTTTTCCCCCACCTTTCCGACTAGTTTCCATTATCAATCGGTTGACGAGTTCGGTTATTGGTTTATCGACAGTGGCACCATTATCCTTGATGTTTACAGAATAGTCTGGAAACTTAGGATATTGTAACTTAGGCATATTAAAAGGAACATCATGAAAAGGGGCGATAAATTGTGGCATGATTTCTGCTCCCACTTTATCGGGCACTGGTATATCCTTTTCTACTTGAGTTGCTAATAAATGTGAACTGAATAGAGTAATATAAATTATTAAACAAACTGTCTTTTCTGAAAACATATATGTATATATAAATAAATTGGTCATTGATTAATAAATACCCTTGTACATAGAAAACAAGGGTATTTATCAGTATACATTATAATCAGTTTAACGGGCCTGATAAATTATCAGGATTTTGCTCCAGAGCAGGATTGGAGTCTACGTCACTTTGCGGAATCTTCCATAAGAAACTTTTTTGGGGTACAAACTGTAATTCCTGGAAAAGGTACATGCCTTCAGCTACTCCACGCTTCATGAATTCTTTCAGCCTTTTCCCTAAGCGGTCTGTACGTAATTCATCATAATATAATTTTGCTTCGCCGATGAATTCCCATCCTCTTTCCTGAAATATAGCCTCATCTAGTTTATCCTGTCCCATATTGTCCAAAGCTGGAAGTCCTGCACGCTGATGCACCATGTTCAGTTTATCCAGAGCTTCGTCCGAACTGCCTAACTTGTTTTTTGCTTCCGCGTAGTTCAACAGAACTTCAGAATACCGTAACATGTAAATATTGGCACTAGGGCATTTCAAGTCTGCACTTGTTTGGTAATCATAAAATTTAGCATTTCCTGGAGTTGCAGAAACCCAATTCTTTTTACCTGGATAAAAACCATTATCAGATGCAAGAAACTCATATTTAGTTCCATTATAAAAAAACTCCGTTACAAAGGCGTCTCTGCGTGCATCTTTTTTATCATAGCTCTCCCACGCATAAATAGAAGGTCCAAAACGATGATAGAACATATATCCATATCCCGGAATAGTAAAACTATTGGCAAAACCAAACATTTGATGACACCAGTTTGCTTGTTTCGCTTCCGCTGAAAATTGTAATTCAAAGATAGATTCTTGATTGTTTTTTGCATTAATGTTAAATGCATACCATAAATCTGAATAGTTGCTTACCAAACTATATACTCCTGATTGGATGATTTTTTCACAATTGTCCACGCACTTCTGATAATATTCATTATTACCTTCCATAGAGGCCAATGTGAGATAAACTTCACTTAATAAAGCCTGAACTGCTCCTTTTGAGACTCTCCATACATCGTATTTATTAGTCCCACGAATAGGCAGATGTGCTTCACAATAGTCTAGATCTTCCAAAATGTAATCATACACTTCATCTATGGATTTACGGGGAATTTCTAAACCTTCTAAACTATTAGTGAACGTCTCAGGAATAGGAACTCCCCCAAATAAACGAACCAAAACAAAGTAAGTATATGCACGCATAAAACGAGCTTGTGCATAAATGCAAGATTTTGCTTCATCGCTAATGTCTATTTTTTCACCGCGTGCCAATACAGTATTAGTACTATTTATAGTAACATAAGCAGCTCCCCATAGTTTTGAGAATGTAGATGAGCTAGCATTATTTATATCATACCAGCAATTTATATAGTGCCCATTCTCTTTTGTCTGGCAAGGCTGTCCAAAATCAGTACATTCTTCAATGCGCATAATGTATGTATAATCACTCATCATACTACGAAACTGATTATATACATTTGTTAATCCTGCATTTAGCTGTTCTTCATTTTTATAAAAACTATCTGGATCAATAAATGTATAAGGCTTTTCATCCAAATTCGTACAACTGTTAAAAATGAGGAGTGACAATAAGGCTAGTCCTCTCAAAATATATTTTAATTGTCTCATAACATGCTATATTATAAATTAGAATTTTGCATTAATACCTAAAATAATTGATTTTGCCCAAGGATTACTTGTATCACCGTTTATAGGATTGTAGCCACGATGATTTGCAAATGTTACAAAATTCTGGAAGTTTAAGTTTACTTTCAATGACTTTACTGATTTAATTTTCAATAATGGAGCTAAATCGTAATTGACTTGAATGTTTTTCAGTATAAAATACTTCCAGTTGGAATTAGTTCTATCTGACAGATAGACATCATGTGCCCCAGCGGTAGGATAATCACCATCGGGATTTTCAGGACTCCACATATGTTTATATGCATATTGTGTTGGAATATGTACGTTATTTGATATCTGATTTTCGCCATACAATAAATAGCTTGTTAGATTGGCGTAACTCATGGCCCAGGCAGAATTGTTCGTATAATAATCTTCAGCCCCGGTTATGGAAGCATATTTATGACCACCCTGACCATAAATACTGATACCAAATCCTTTATATTCCATGCCAATATTTAATCCATAAAAATATTTAGGCTGAACGGAACCTAAACAAATGTAGTCATCTGAACTAATAGAGCCATCTTTATCAATATCTTCATACATTTCATCTCCTAGTTGCGCATTAGCAGCAGTATTAGGAACTTTCTTTTTATATTCTTCTAATTGTTCTTGAGTTTTAATGATTCCCAATGAATGGCGGGCATAAACTGCATCCACAGATTCTCCAACTTTTAAAATACGAGCTAGCCCACCTGCTTCATAACGGACGGATACCTCATCAACACCACCATATAATTCTTTTATTTTATTTTGATTATAGGTTATATTAGCTGAGGCATATAAATTAAAATCTTTATTTTGTATGATAGTTCCACCTACTGATAGTTCCCAGCCTTTATTAGTAACCTTACCAATATTACTCAAAATTCTAGAATAACCTGACGTAGAAGGAATAGGAACATCATATAGCAGGTCATTGGTATTTCGGATATAATAATCAAAAGCAATGTCCATACGATTCCATAAACCTAAATCAAAACCTAAATCGAGTTGAGTAGTCCTTTCCCATTTTAAATCGCCATTTCCAATAGATTCTTTGAAACCATAAATAACAGAACTACCATCCGTATAATTGGAACCTGTCAATTGTGCTAATGATTTGTAATTACCTATTTCCTGATTACCGGTAATACCAAAACTACTGCGGATTTTTAAATTTGTAATAACTTTATTTGATTTTAAAAATGATTCTTGTGAAAGGCGCCAGCCTAAACCTACGGATGGAAAATATCCCCATTTACTATTAGCTCCAAACCGAGAAGAACCATCCCAACGACTTGTAGCTGTTAATAAATATTTGTCGTCGTATACATAAGATACTCGTCCTGTAAATGAAATTAACTTATTACTATATTTATTTGTTGCCCATGAAACTGAACTTTTATCTGCTAACCCCATAGACCATGCGCCTGTTTGGTCGTTTTCGAAGCCGGAACCGGACAGATTGATGTCTTCGTAAGTGAAATCTTGCCATGAATATACGGCTGTTGCAGTTAAACGATGCTTATTCCATGTATGATTGTAAGTTAATATGTTCTCCATTACCTTACTAAACCGCTTATCCCAATTATTATAGCCATTTCCTTTCAGTCCGGATGCCTTATTTATGGCCGATTCGGAACTCACATAGTTATATTTACGGGTGTTTTTCAAATCAATGCCTAAACTCAAACGGTATTTAAGGTCTTTCGTTAATTGCATTTCTGCGAACAAACTTCCTAAGAAACGGTTTGTGGTAAATCGAGTAGTGGTTTCATTCATATCTAAAACTGGATTCCACGGATAAAGCATATATGTGTTATGCATAGAAGCTATATTATATGCACCATCTTCATCTTTTATTTTTTCGGTAGGCCATCCATATCTATAAATATCAATTAGAGCACTATCAAATACATCTTGAATGCTATATGTAAATTGGGTGTTGGCACCTATTGTTAACCACTTATTGAAACTATGTTGCAAATTTCCATGGAAAGTATATTTCTGATAATTCTGCGCTTTTAACAAACCTTCTTGATTATAGAAACCTGTTGACAGCATATAATTGGTTTTATTGCTACTTCCGTCAAAAGTAATACTATAATCTTGAAGCAAAGATGAGTTCTCTAAAATTTCTTTTTCCCAATTTGTATCGGTAGCATATGTAGAAGGATTATTCGGAAAGGGTACATTACTTCCTTGATTCTTGTAACCGGCATTCATGAAATTAATAAAATCTTCTCCGGAGATTAAATTGGCTAGACGCCCCGGAATCTGGACTCCAACTGAAGTATTGACTGAAAGATTCTTTGTACCACTTTTACCTTTTTTGGTGGTAATCATGACTACGCCATTTGCACCACGTGAACCATAAATAGCTGTTGAAGAGGCATCTTTTAATATCTCCATGGACTCTATATCGCTAGGATTCAAATCACTAATGTTTCCATCCATTAAAGGAAAGCCGTCAACAACATATAAGGGCTCGTTGCTGGCAGTAATAGAACCACTACCACGCACACGAATAGAAGGTGAAGCACCTGGCTTATTGTCATTGAAAACAGCTACTCCGGCTGCCTTACCTTGCAATGATTCCAAAGCATTTCCTACGACTGATGCAGTTAATGCTTCCGGTTTGATTTGTGCTGTAGAACCTGTCAAATCTGATTTTTTCGCTGTGCCATAACCAATTACGACCACTTCTTCTAAAGCTTTGGCATCTTCTTGTAAAATAATTGTTATTTCTTTTCTATTGTTTACTTGTAGCTCTTGAGAAACATAACCTATGTATGTTACTTGTAATAGAGCATTTGTCGAGGCTTCTAATATGAATCGCCCGTCTATATCTGTAATTGTACCTATTGATTGACCTTTAACTGTTATATTAGCGCCGATAATGGGCTCACCATTTGTGTCCTTTACGACACCTTTTATTTTGTTTTCCGTCTGCTGTACAGAACTATTTTCTTTTGCTTTGCTCATTAACATAATATTCTTGCCTTCCATGGCATAATAAATATCAGTTCCCTCGAATACCTTGTTCAGAACTTCAGCTACGGACTTGTTCTCTGCATTCACTTGTACAGTGCGTTTCAGATTAACTTCGTTCACATTATATACGAACAAATAATCGGTTTGCTTTTCTATTTCATTGATAACTTTACCTGTCGATATTTTATCTGCCATGACAGTCACTTTCATCACTTGGGAATAAGTTTCCGTGGCAAAAGCTGTTCCTGCAAATATGAACAGGATTAAGGTTGTGATTTTCATAATATGGAATAAATGTTTAATTTCTACAATAGATTCCTGATACAAAATATTTTTCATATATTTGCATTACTAATTTTAGGTTTTTACTTAAGATTATTTAGAGAAAAAAGTCAATGCATAATTGACTGTCTATGGGATGGTGTTGCAGCACTGTCCCATTTTTTTATTCGAGTGTGTTACTTCATAGGCAAAACGATTTTAAAAGGTTAATAAATAGTGATTACATTCTTCTCATCATCTTTCTTGTAGGTAAATTTATTATTCAGTCTGAGGACTCTCAAAACATGTTCTACTCCATCTCCCGTTCTGAATTTACCGGTATAACGATTGTTTAATATTTTGGTATTATTTACAATAATATCTACTCCGTAATATAACTTTAGCTTTTCCAGCATATCTTTGACGGATACATTGTTAAAGCAAATCAAGCCTTCACGCCACAAAAAGTGTTCAGGGTCTTTAATTCGTCCTTTTATCAGTTTGTTTCCTTTCAGACTTGCCATTGTATTGGGTTCCAACTTCATTCCGTTCATTGTAGTACCGGGACTTAAGATTTCTACTGCTCCTTCCAATAAGGCCGTTTCCCAGATACTGTCCGCTGCATAAGCCATGACATTGAATTCCGTCCCCAATACCTTGACATTACATTTATTGGTTTCTACAATAAAAGGCTGTTTTTCATTTTTAGTGACTGCGAAGTAGCCTTCACCATCCAGCTTTACATTCCGGATATCACCATTGAAATGTCCCGGAAAGGTTAACGTACTAAGCGAATTCAGCCATACTTTAGTACCGTCTGCCAACATTAGTTCGGCTCGCTGCCCGGCAGGTACATGTATGGATTGGAGTGATTCACTTTGTTCTGCCTGGTGCTTTTCGGACCAATAGTATGTACCTAATAGAACAACTGCGAATATTGCTGCAATTTTTGCAGTCTCTATCCAAAGTGTGCGCAATGTGAAATGCTTTTTTAACTGCTTATTTTCTGTTTTCACAGGTTCTGTGCGCCATAGGGCAATATCATGTAGCTTGCGCTGTGCCATATATTCGCGCATGTTTTCCGGACTTTCTTGCATCCACTCGGTAACACGTTGTTTTTCGGTTTCAGTGGCATTGCCGGATATATATATTTGAAGTAATTCGGAATTCATTCTTTATTGTGTTTTATATAGTAACGACTAAAGTGAAAACAACCCTAAAAGAAAATTGGAAAAAATGAAAAAAAAGATTTCTGCTCTCAAAAAGGCAGAGATACATGGCTGAATTTAATAATAGAAGAAGAAATAAAATAGAGGAAGATAATCTTTTAAGGTTATCCGTAATGCCTTTAATGCTTTTGATATATGATATTCCACTCCTTTTATGGAAATTCCCATCTGTTCGGCAATTTCTTTATTAGACTTGTTTTCGAACCGGCTTAGTAGAAATATCTGTCGGGTTTGTTCAGGAAGTAATTTCAATGTTTCCCGGATGATACTTTCTACTTCATCCGAGAATATTTCATTGGGATCGCATGACTCTAAAGTTGAAATACGAATAGAAAGTTCTTGTTGATGCCAATCGGCCATAGATTCAAAAGCTGTGCGTTTGACTTCTTCATGTTTCAGATAGTCCAAAGCTTTATTCTTTAATATGGTAAGTAGGAGCGGTTCTATATAATCTATTTTCTCTGTTTTTAGTTTCTCCCATAATTTAATCAACGAGTCGGAAGCAATATCTTCCGCTGCCAAATCATCATGAACATATGATTTGGCAAAGAAGAATGACTTCTTGTAATAAGAAGTATAGATCTCATTAAAAGAACTTACGATAGCATTGCTCATTGGTATGTCAGTTGTGCTTCTCATTATGTACATTAAAAAGGTATAGCAAAGTTAGCAATAAATATCTATATAACTTTATGCACTGTTGGAAAATCATTTGCTTTGCTAATGATATTTTGTTAATGTGTTAGCTATCAGCGAACTGTATTTACCGACAAGTTACCTCTTTATGTAAAAGCATTTACCGCAGGATGTAACGACCTTTACCCCTTATTGTAACGCTCTTTACCTCGGCATGTAACGGCTTTTACTCCGGCATGTAAATGAAGTTACCATTTGGGGTAAACGGTGTTACCGTGAAAGGAAAACAATTGTTATAGTTTGAAGTAGTTAGCTACTGCTTCTGCACATCGTTCCCCATCAATGCCGGCAGAAACAATGCCACCTGCATATCCTGCTCCTTCTCCGCATGGAAACAATCCTTTAATTCTTACATGCTGCAAAGTTTCCCTATCTCTTATGATCCGTACCGGTGCAGAGGTTCGTGTCTCCACACCAATCATTACCGCTTCATTAGTCAGGAAGCCACGACTGTATTGTCCGAACTGCTGAAATCCTTTGCTGAGTCGTTCAGTGATGAACGGTGGCATCCAAAAGTGTAGGGGTGAAGAAATTAATCCCGGAGCATAGGAACTCTCCGGTAAATCATAGCTCAATTTCTTACGTGTAAAATCCTGCATACGTTGCGCAGGAGCTGTCTGACGCATATTACCTTGTTGCCAGCAATTATATTCTAATGTCTCTTGAAAGTACATCATATTGAGTTGAGAGTTGAGAGTTGAGAGTTGAGAGTTAGCTGCGCTATCATGCTGCATAGTCCACTCTCCACTCTCCACTCTCAATTCTCCACTCAATAAGTCTTCCGGCCTCAATTCAACTACCATCCCTGAGTTGCTCCAACGCGATCCACGGTTGCTGGGACTCATTCCGTTGACTACAATCTGTTGCGGACCACTGGCGGCGGGTACAATAAAACCACCCGGGCACATACAGAAACTGTATACTCCTCGTCCATCTACCTGATTTACAAAGCTGTATTCGGCGGCAGGCAGATACTTTCCCCGTCCGTTTCTGTTATGATATTGTATCTGGTCGATCAATTCCGAAGGATGTTCCAAACGTACACCGACTGCAATACCTTTAGCTTCAATCTCTACTTGATTGGCGGCCAACCAACGGTACACATCCCGTGCCGAATGCCCTGTTGCCAGGATCACCGGACCCAGAATCGTTTGTCCTGTATGGGTTTCGATACCTTTTATTTCATCTTCCTCAATAATTAAAGCATCCATACGCGTCTCAAAGTGCACTTCTCCGCCACATTCGAGAATCGTATTCCGCATATTCTCTATTACACGTGGTAGTTTATCCGTTCCAATATGCGGATGTGCGTCTACTAATATAGCTGTAGAAGCACCATGCTGACAGAATACGTTTAATATCTTATCTACATTTCCACGTTTCTTGCTGCGAGTATAGAGTTTCCCGTCCGAATAAGCACCTGCGCCTCCCTCACCGAAACTATAATTAGATTCCGGATTCACTGTGTGCTCCCGGCTGATTTGAGCCAGGTCTTTCTTCCGGTCACGTACATTTTTTCCGCGCTCTACGATGATGGGGCGAAGTCCCAGCTCTATCAGTCTCAGCGCGGCGAACAGTCCACCGGGACCTGCACCTACGATGATGACCTGTGGCTTTCTTTCTACATTCTTATATATAGTAGGTTGATATTCATTATCTTTGGGCATTTCGTTCAGATATACCCGTACATTCAAATTGACGAAAATAGTCCGTTGCCGGGCGTCAATGCTGCGTTTCAGGATTCGTGTTGCGTTGATGTCCCGTACATTCAATCCTTTTTCCTGTACGAGGTACTCCTTCAATCGTTGCTCATTGGCGGCTACTTCGGGCAGCACGCGTAGTTGGTATTCTTGTATCATTTCATTTTAAAATAAGTGACAATGCCTGCGCTGACACGTAGTCCGCTCCAGTTTGCGTCATAAGAACTCTTTTGTTTTCTATCTCCTTTCAGGTGCAAATTACCAACGGGGTCCCATTCGTAACCGACGCTTGCGATAATGGCTGCAAAGGTAGTGATTTTATAGCGCACTCCTATGGCAGGTTGTAAGAAGACATTGACACCGGTCAAAGTTCCATTTTCTTCCTGTACCTGTGAGTCTACACGTACGTATTCTTCCATCTTGCAAGTATTGAAAACGAGCCCTGTAGATAATTCAAAGAATGGACTGAATCTTTCTGTCAGGAGGTGGAACCGGTAGAATGTTCCCAACTGGTTACCACTATTCTTTACTTTTAGCCTGTATTCTCCGGTAGCATCGGCCAGATGATTCTGCCCGCTTGTATTCTGGTGGCTGAAAGTGATACCTACCTGATGCTGCTGTATCTGTACACCAGCCCGAAAGTTATGTGTAAAGTTCCCCGGAAACTTATCGGTGGTTTTTACTCCTTTCAGGCTACTGCCGGCTGCATTACTCAGAAAATCTTTCATCTCGGACATATTGTATAACCCATACCCGATATTATATTCCAGTGTAAATTCCTGTGCTTGCATACCGGTTATTCCCAGTAATATGCAGGCTAATGCTATTATAATCTTTTTCATGGTTTCTTTAGATAAGGTTCTACGTTTATGGCTGCTCCTGCCCAGCAAGTCAGAATATTGTTTGCCAGATATGGACTGGTATCTTCACTTCTCATCCGGAACAGTTCATCTCCATTCTCGTCCGTAATGAGAGCATAATAAGAATTCCGGAACAAATAGTTTCCGGTTACCGGATCAATGTTGCAGAAAGCGTATTCTTTCCCTTTTGAGATGGTACGAACAATCTCTCCACTTAGGCAATTAAGGATGGAAACCTTGTTGTTCTCAGTGCTTACTATTATAAGTTCATGCGGGTGGGTTGGGTGGAAAAAGTAGTTGCTGTAACCATGTGGGTAGAAAACAGTTTTTCCTTTTTCAAAATTCTGCAAAGGGGTAAGGTAGAAACCGTAATGTTGCACAGGCTCGCACAGGTAGTTCTCGCTTATCTGATAATACCAGGTTGCCGCAGAGTGTTCTTCTGGGAAATCGGTTTCCGGCAGAAATATACTCTTCTCAAGTTGTCCGTTATCTGTATTATAAATATAGACCTTGGAGAGGTGATTATAGTATAGTACTAATTTATGATCTGATGTAAATAGTATATCTTTGGGAGCATAAGTCACTTCTGGATAGTTTATTGTGGCAATAAGTTTTAATTCTTTTCCGGAGAAGATACATATTTCGTCAGAATAATCCACCGCTATCTTGTCTGAATTGAGTGCTGCGGCAATAGGGGTTCCATAGCCTTTGCCATTTTTATATTCACTGATTGTGGTAAGTGACGGAATAGCATAAGAAGTCACCTCATTGTATGAACTGGCATATAATGTATTAGAGTAAGAATTGTATAGACTTCTCATCTGGCTTCCTTTTAATGAGACGCCAGGTCCCGAATACGTGTATCCTCCTGTTATGGAATGGAAAGGTTCATTGCCGACTTCATCTACTATCCGTACTTCTATATAGTTCTGTTTACCAAAGCTGGGAGCTGGCAAAGTGATACTGGTTTCTTTAGTCTTTGCAACTACAACTTCTCCTTTGTCTATAACTTTAAAGTAGAAGTTCTCCAAGTTGAACGTCCAATGAATGATAACATTCTCCAAAGAACTTTCTTCGGGAATTTGATAAACTGTTAATTGGGGAGTGGTGAAGCGTGCCGGCCAACTCATTTCACCCATATATGTTTGTCCTCCATAGGCTTGATCACGTATGCTTTCGCCTTGCTTTAGTGATTTTGTGATAATCTCGCATTTCACCTGATTGTTTCCCGTCAAGTTATTATTGTAGACATCAAAACTGCCTTGTGGGCTGTTCGTTTCGCAGACCAGATTATTACCAATGTAAAAAGAGGCAGAGATCAGCCGGGATTCCGGTGTGTTTATCTGAAATCCTACTTTAAGGCCTTCTATTAATAGAAGTTCTCCACTGCTGTTTTGCTCTGCGTCCAGCTTTATTTCTATAGGGGTTTCCAGTGGCAGCGGTTCCGTTTCCACGTAGTTGTCGTGCAATGTTACCTCGCAGCTGCAGAGCGACAGCAGGATTAAAAGTGATAGATAATGTAATTGTTCTTTCATAGTAGTATTATTGATTGTTTCTATTTCTCTTTATCCGAATAGTGCTCTGAATGCTTCCTCTACCTTTCTTACCGGTATTAGTTCTATTTTGAGTTTCTTCGTATCAATTCCTTGTAAATTGTATTTCGGCAGTACAAACCGTCTGAATCCCAGCTTCTCCGCCTCACCGATTCTTTGCTCAATTCGGTTCACCGGACGGATTTCGCCGGACAAACCTATTTCCCCTGCCATACAGACTTCCGGTTCGATAGCCGTATCCATATTGCTGGACAGTATGGCACTGATGACAGCCAAGTCTATCGCCGGATCATTAACTTTCAATCCTCCGGCAATATTAAGGAACACATCCTTTTGAGCCAGTTTGAAGCCTACCCGTTTTTCCAGTACTGCCAATAGCATATTCATTCTTCGGATATCGAATCCTGTGGCCGAACGTTGCGGATTACCATATACCGCACTGCTCACTAATGCTTGAGTTTCAATCAGGAACGGACGTATCCCCTCTATGGCTGAAGCTATAGCTATACCGCTCATACCTTCGTGATCCTGACTTAATAATAATTCCGACGGATTGCTGACTTGGCGTAAACCATCCTGTCGCATTTCATAAATACCCAGTTCGGCCGTGCTGCCAAAACGATTCTTGATACTACGCAGGATGCGATACATATAATGCTGATCGCCCTCAAACTGTAATACCGTGTCTACTATATGTTCCAGGACTTTTGGTCCGGCAATGCTGCCTTCCTTATTAATATGTCCGATGAGCAATACCGGTGTATGCGTTTCTTTGGCAAAGCGCAGGATGCTTGCTGAGCATTCGCGTACTTGTGCAATGCTTCCCGGCGATGATTCAATGCTCTCTGTAGAGATAGTCTGTATAGAGTCGATGATTACCAGTTCCGGACGGGTGTTTTTGATATGTACGAATATCTGCTCTAATGATGTTTCGCAAACAATAAGGCAATCGCTGGAATTGTGCGATAACCGGTCGGCACGCAATTTTAATTGGCGGGCACTTTCTTCACCCGATACGTAGAGAACGCGCTTTTCGGGTATATGGAGTACAGTTTGTAGCACCAAAGTTGATTTACCAATTCCCGGTTCACCGCCAATCAGTACCAGAGATCCCGGAACTAGGCCACCTCCTAATACCCGGTTTAGCTCTTCATCGTGCAGGTCGATACGTGGTTCGTCATCCGCCTCTATTTCACTAAGAACAATAGGTTTTGGCTTTTCTGTTTCTATTCCGGAGACCGGACGTTTGTTGACGATTTCCTTTCGTATCACTTCTTCCACATACGTGTTCCATTCTCCACACGATGGACATTTGCCTACCCATTTCGGAGACTCTTGCCCGCAGTTATTACACACATAAACCGTTTTTTCTTTTGCCATAAGGGAATTTACTTGCTGAATGATTGGTCAAAGATACAACTTTAGCTGTTCGCTTGTCCGATTTAGAAGGGATTTATTCAGGTAATGTATATGGATTGGTAAGAATTCTTGCCGCATTTAGGTCATACTAAGGGCTTATCAAACCCTTAGTTGCTCCGTACCTTTCCCGCATAGGGGTACCTCTATAGGGAGATAGTACGGAGTTGCTACGGTTCAGCTATGTTTCAACTACGGTCTTGCCCCCTTTCGGGCACAAGGATAAAGCCTTGTTTGCCACTAATGGGTTACTTTTTTAAATGGTAGTAATTTCTCCCGCCATTGGAGTGCGCATTCTTTTTCGTACCTCATCAGGCGTATAACCGTGGCCCAGTAGAAACATCAGTTTAGTAACGGCAGACTCCGTTGTGCTGTCATATCCGCAAACTACTCCCGCCTGCATTAGCTGATAGCCCGTTTCATAACGTTCCATCTCTACGGTTCCGGCACTGCACTGGGTGACGTTGACGATGACTATCCCTTGCTCGCAAGCATTCCGCAAGCGGCGTATGAACCACTCTTTGCGGGGAGCATTTCCCGAACCGTAAGTTTCGAGCACGACAGCCTTCAATCCCTCAATGCCCAGTATACTCGATACTACATTCTCCTGAATACCCGGAAAGAGTTTTAGGACAGCGACATTGGTATCTAATAGATAATGTGGCTTCAGTTCCCGTTCAACTTCCTTAAAGCGGATTTGCACATTATTATATTTAATATGAATACCTGCTTCTGCCAATACGGGATAGTTGAATGAACGGAATGCATTGAAGTTCTCTGCGTTCATCTTGATGGTACGATTGCCGCGCATCAGGTGATTCTCAAAAAAGATGCAGACCTCAGGTACAAGCGGATTGCCTTTTGCATCACGTGCACTGGCTATTTCAAGACTGGTAAGAAGGTTTTCTTTTCCGTCCGTGCGGAGTACTCCGATAGGGAGTTGTGAGCCGGTGAGGATGACAGGCTTACTCAATCCTTCTAACATAAAGCTAAGGGCGGATGCTGTATATGCCATCGTATCCGTGCCGTGCAGAATTACAAAACCTGTGTATCTATCGTAATGGTCACTGATGATGTGCACCAGTTTGCGCCAGGCTTCCGGGTCCATATCCGAAGAGTCCATCGGAGGATCGAACTGATAAGTATCGATATGGAATGTGAAATTTTGCAGCTCCGGTACGTGCTTTTTCAGTTGCTCGAGATTGAAATTCTCTAAAGCGCCTGTTTCGGGGTTTTCTATCATTCCGATGGTTCCACCGGTATAGATTAGCAAAATGGAAGTTATATTTGGACTCATACGCATTCTCTTACGATAATTTAGTGCAAATATAATGATATATCTTGGATTTAATATCAAAATGTTATAAAACTGTGCCATTGGTACTGGATTTTTGTGTGTTAATGTGTGAAAATGACACTTCGTACTTTTGCATATTTCTGCCTCTTTTGAGGCCTTTCTATATTTTTATTACAAAAAAACCACAAAATGTGATAGATTGAATGTTTTTATTATTACTTTTGCGACACTTATCAATAATGAAAGAAACAGAGAGTATGAACAAGTACTATCAACATACAGTCACATCCATGTGCATGACCATGACCCTTAGGGGTTAATGGATAGTATTTGTGTTTCTACGTGTTACACTATTTTTCAGCAGTTTTTCTTATTTAATTCAAGTCAATACAGGCATATACGTCCTGTTTCCGACACATTGTATCAACCTTATCAATAGTAATAAAGGATATGAAAGTAATAAAATTCGGCGGAACGTCCGTAGGTTCCGCGAACAGTATTTTGAGCGTAAAGAGAATTGTAGAAGCAGTAGAAGAACCGGTAATTGTGGTGGTTTCCGCACTGGGGGGCATCACAGATAAGCTGATAAACACGTCGAAAATGGCGGCTGCCGGTGATGCTGCTTACGAAAATGAGTTCCGCGAAATTGTTTACCGCCATGTGGAAATGATTAAAGAAGTGATTCCTGCAGGTGAGGGGCAAGTGGAACTGCAACGCCAGATTGGTGAACTGCTCAATGAACTGAAAGACATTTTCCAGGGTATTTATCTGATAAAGGACCTTTCACAAAAGACTTCCGATACGATTGTCAGCTATGGCGAGCGTTTATCGTCCATTATCGTTGCAGAGTTGACAGGAGCCAAATGGTTTGATTCACGCAAGTTTATCAAAACAGAAAAGAAGCACTCTAAGTATGTACTGGATACCGAGTTGACGAATCAATTGATTCGTGAAACATTCAGCACTTTGCCGAAGCGTGCGCTGGTACCGGGTTTTATCTCTACTGATAAGGCGACAGGAGATGTTACGAATCTGGGACGTGGTGGTTCCGATTATACAGCTTCGGTTATTGCGGCGGCATTGGATGCCGATCAATTGGAAATCTGGACGGATGTGGATGGTTTCATGACTGCAGATCCGCGTGTGATTTCTACCGCTTATACCATTAACGAACTGAGTTATGTAGAGGCAACGGAGCTTTGTAATTTCGGTGCCAAGGTAGTATATCCGCCGACTATTTATCCGGTTTGCCACAAGAATATTCCTATTTTAATAAAGAATACATTCAATCCCGAAGGAAAAGGAACGATTATCAGACAGGAAGTATCTGATCCGCGTACGAAAGCGATTAAGGGTATTTCTTCTATCAATGATACCAGTCTGATTACTGTGCAGGGTCTGGGTATGGTAGGTGTGATTGGTGTGAACTACCGCATCTTTAAGGCACTGGCAAAGAATGGCATCAGTGTGTTCCTTGTATCTCAGGCATCTTCGGAGAACTCTACGTCTATCGGTGTGCGTAATGCGGATGCCGATCTGGCATGTGAAGTACTGAACGAGGAGTTTGCCAAAGAGATTGAAATGGGAGAGATTTCTCCGATACAGGCGGAGAAGAACCTGGCTACGGTAGCTATCGTAGGTGAAAATATGAAGCATACGCCGGGTATTGCCGGAAAGCTGTTCGGTACGTTGGGACGTAACGGTATCAATGTGATAGCTTGTGCTCAGGGTGCTTCGGAAACAAATATCTCATTTGTAGTGGATTCCAAATCATTGCGTAAATCATTGAACGTTATCCACGATTCATTCTTCCTGTCGGAATACCAGGTACTGAACCTCTTTATTTGCGGTATCGGTACGGTAGGTGGCAGCTTAGTAGAACAGATTCGTTGTCAACAGCAGAAGCTTATGATGGAGAATGGATTGAAACTGCATATTGTAGGTATCGCTGATGCTGACCGGGCTATGTTTAGCCGTGAAGGCTTCGATCTGACGGATTTCCGTGCAGAATTGGCAGAAAAAGGCAAACCGAGTACGTTGGAAACTTTGCGTGATGAGATTATCGGTATGAATATCTTCAACTCGGTATTTGTAGACTGTACGGCAAGTGCGGCAGTTGCTTCCTTGTACAAAGACCTGTTGTTACACAACGTTTCCGTAGTGGCAGCCAATAAAATTGCCGCTTCCTCGGAATATGAGAACTACCGTGAATTGAAACAGATTGCCCGTCAGCGTGGTGTGAAGTACCTCTTTGAAACGAATGTGGGTGCGGGACTTCCGATTATCAATACGATCAATGACCTTATCCATAGTGGTGACAAGATATTGAAGATTGAAGCAGTGCTGAGTGGCACGCTGAACTATATCTTTAATAAGATCAGTGCGGATATTCCTTTCAGCAAGACCATCAAGATGGCGCAGGAAGAGCGTTACTCCGAACCGGATCCGCGTATCGACCTGAGTGGTAAGGATGTTATCCGTAAATTGGTGATCTTGGCACGTGAAGCCGGTTACAGGCTGGAACAGTCGGATGTAGAAAAGAACCTGTTTGTGCCCGATGATTTCTTTGAAGGTTCGCTGGATGATTTCTGGAAGAAAGTGCCGAGTCTGGATGCGGACTTCGAAGCCCGTCGCAAGGTACTGGAAGCTGAGAATAAGCACTGGCGTTTTGTTGCTAAACTGGAGAATGGCAAAGCATCGGTCGGCCTGCAGGAAGTGGGTGTAAATCATCCGTTCTATGGTCTGGAAGGTAGTAACAATATTATTCTGTTGACTACGGAACGTTATAAAGAATATCCGATGATGATACAGGGATACGGTGCCGGTGCCGGAGTGACGGCGGCAGGTGTATTTGCGGATATCATGAGTATTGCAAATGTTTAATAAAATGAAACATATAATCATATTAGGCGATGGAATGGCGGATTGGCCTGTGGAGTCATTGGGCGGTAAGACGCTGATGCAATATGCCAAGACGCCTTATATGGATAAACTGGCGAGCATGGGGCGTACGGGACGGTTGAAGACTGTTGCCGACGGTTTTCATCCCGGTAGTGAGGTAGCGAATATGTCCGTTCTGGGCTATGACCTGCCGAAAGTTTATGAAGGACGAGGACCTCTGGAAGCTGCCAGCATCGGTGTAGATTTGAAACCGGGCGAGATGGCAATGCGTTGTAACATCATTTGCATTGAAGGCGATCATATTAAAAACCATTCTGCCGGACACATCACAACGGAAGAAGCCGATGTATTGGTGAAGTACTTGCAGGAACATCTGGGTAATGAGCGGGTGTGTTTCTATACAGGCGTGCAATATCGTCATTTATTGGTGATCAAAGGTGGAGATAAACGTATTGATTGTACGCCACCGCACGATGTGCCGTTGAAACCTTTCCGTCCGTTACTGGTGAAACCGATGCCGGGTACGGAGAATATAACAGTTCCCAAAGGCGGTGCAGAACTGACTCCGCAACAAACCGCTGATTTGATTAATGATCTTATCCTGCGTTCGCAGGAGCTTTTGGAAAATCATCCGTTGAATCAGAAGCGGATGGCGGAAGGGAAAGACCCGGCTAACAGTATTTGGCCCTGGAGTCCCGGATATCGTCCTAAGATGGAACGTTTGTCTGATAAGTTCCCACAAGTGAAACGGGGGGCAGTGATTTCTGCTGTAGATCTGATCAATGGTATCGGATATTATGCGGACTTGCGTCGCCTGACAGTGGAAGGTGCAACGGGCCTGTATGATACCAATTATGAAAATAAAGTGGCTGCTGCACTGGAAGCCCTGAAGACGGATGATTTCGTCTATCTACATATCGAGGCCAGCGATGAGGCCGGACATGAAGGGAATGTGGATTTAAAACTTCTGACGATCGAGAATCTGGATAGCCGTGCTGTAGGTCCTATATATGAAGCCGTGAAAGATTGGGAAGAACCGGTAGCTATTGCCGTATTGCCCGATCATCCTACTCCATGTGAGCTTCGCACACATACCAATGAACCGATCCCTTTCTTCATCTGGTATCCGGGTATCGAACCGGATAGTGTACAGACCTTTGATGAAGCGTCTGTTTGCGAAGGCTGTTACGGTTTGATGAAAGAAGACGAATTTATCAATGAATTTATGAGTCCCACCGCAAAGTAATGCGGATTTCATCAGAGCCTTGCGCAGCCTTTAATTTTTAATTCTTTAATTTTTAATTTAATATGAAATATTATTCTACCAATAAACAAGCTCCCGATGCCAGCCTAGAAGAAGCCGTAGTGAAGGGACTTGCTGCCGACAAAGGACTTTTCATGCCATATAGCATTAAACCTTTGCCACAAGATTTTTATGATAGTATTGATACTCTTTCTTTTCAGGAGATTGCCTATCGCGTAGCCGATGCTTTCTTTGGGGAAGATGTACCTGCCGAAACATTGAAACAAATCGTTTACGATACATTGAATTTTGATGTTCCTTTGGTGAAGGTGACGGAAGATATTTATTCACTCGAACTTTTCCATGGCCCGACGCTTGCTTTCAAAGATGTGGGCGGACGTTTCATGGCCCGTCTTTTAGGATACTTCATCAGAAAAGAAGGTAAGAAACAAGTCAATGTGTTGGTTGCTACCTCTGGTGATACGGGAAGTGCGGTAGCTAATGGTTTCCTCGGTGTGGAGGGTATTCATGTATATGTGCTTTATCCTAAAGGGAAAGTCAGCGAAATACAGGAGAAACAATTTACGACTCTCGGACAGAATATCACAGCCCTTGAGATAGACGGTACATTCGATGATTGCCAGGCGTTGGTGAAGTCTGCTTTTATGGATAAGGAACTGAATGAGCATCTGCAACTTACCAGTGCCAATTCCATTAATGTAGCACGCTTCTTACCGCAGGCTTTCTATTACTTCTATGCTTATGCTCAACTGAAGAAGTTAGGCAAAGCGAACGATGCCGTTATCTGTGTTCCGAGCGGTAACTTTGGAAATATCACTGCCGGATTGTTTGGTAAACGTATGGGATTGCCTGTGAAGCGTTTCATTGCTGCCAACAACCGTAACGATATCTTCTATCAATATTTGCAAACCGGAGTTTATACTCCACGTCCTTCTATCGCTACCATTGCTAATGCTATGGATGTGGGCGATCCGAGTAACTTTGCGCGTGTGCTCGATCTTTATGGAGGCAGTCATGCGGCCATTTCTGCTGAAATCAGTGGTACTACTTATACTAATGAACAGATTGCTGAAACGATGCGTGAGACGTGGAAGGAATGTCATTACCTGCTTGATCCGCATGGTGCCTGTGGTTTCCGTGCTCTGAAAGAAGGATTGAAACCAGGTGAAACTGGCGTTTTCCTGGAGACGGCACATCCGGCAAAATTCCTCGATACCGTGGAAGGTATTATCGGCGAAAGCGTAGAGATGCCTGCAAAACTGAAAGCTTTTATGCAAGGTGAAAAGCAAAGTCTGTCGATGACAAAGGAATTTGCTGATTTTAAAAGTTATCTGTTGTCGCTATAAGGAGCGGAATTTCTTTAAGCAGAAAGAAATAAAGACCCGAAAGCTTGACTTTGGTGTTTCAATATAGTATATTTGTAACCGTAATTTTAACTCAGATTCAAGTTTAAATTAGCATAAGAGGAGGGGCATTGCTTCTCCTCTCTTTTTTATCCCATCTGAAATGCCACACTCTAACGGGGTAAATGCCACACTAATTATCCGTTAGAGTGTGGCACTTGTCTTATTCAACTGTGGGAAACACACCATCTACTTGTGGCAAACGCATCATCTGTTTGCATGAAATATATGATGCGTTCGAGGGATTCAGACCATCCAAAAAATCAGCAGCTACTCAAGGATAATATTATAACATGAAAAAAGGCCTCTGCTAACTATGTTGGATTGTTTTTTTTATACCTTTGTACCCATATTCATTAATATTGCGAACAAGGAATAAAAATAAAAGAGTGATAAAGTGGTAGGGTGATAAGGTGATAAAGTAGCTGCACTATATATCACAGAGCGTTATCCCGCTATCACTTTATCACCCTACCACATTATCACACTTTATTCATAACCTGTAAGAAAGGCATTTATTCAATTTCTGGTTCGCATTAACCATAAACAAGATAAAAACATGTTTGTATCATCAATGTCGTCCGAAGAGTTATATGCTGAAGCAATGAAAGATTTTTCAATATTGCAGACCAAAATCGATTTATTTATGGATCGTTGTGGAAAGCGCTACAGGCAAGAACACTTTATCGGAAGATTTACTAAAAGAATGGTAGTCACGACAAAGCGGAATAATTCTTGGACCATTGCCTTTCTTGCTCTCAATGAAAGTTTTTCACTTCTTATTTACGCTCCGATAACCGGTCAGGAAACTTACGGATATATTGCATTGTCGAGCTATAGACATCCTCTTGTTATTGAGTATACTTCACATTTTATGCAGAGATACAGAGAGCGTTACCTTAGATATTATAATCTGGAAACTGGTAATTATAATACATTTGAGTATTTTAGCTTGAAAAATAATAATACTCTTTATGTCAGGCAACCTGATAATTCATATTATTTTATATCAGAGCAAGGTGTCATGATTGGCAGACTGGTGTCAGAACGCATGATAAGTCACAGGACTTATATCGGAGATGATAACCTGTCTCTTCGTAAAAGGATTATTCTTGATGAAGAATACAAAAAACTCTGTGCTGCAAACGCACTTCTCCGTTTACCTGATAATTTGAATTTGGAGACAGTACGTAATGTTGCCAGTCAATACAACTTGGGTGATGAATTCACACAAAAGTGGTATGCATGGCATGCTATGGAATTTGTTCAATCATAATTTGCTACTTATTTACTTTTTTATATCTCATTCCTTTTTGGAGATTACTTTCAGTTCCCCCATCTTTAGTCGGTTGTCCCATAGTACAACAACTTCTATCTTCTTGAGGCTATGTCGATAGAAAAGTGTATATCCCGGGTGAGGAATGATGTAGCGTATATTTTCTACTTCTGTTGTTTGTCCGATGAACGGATTCATGCTGATGCGGTGCAATATGTTCTGTAATTGTACATAGAGCACTTCACCAACCTCATTATTCCCATTCTTTAGTTTTAGTATCTGGAATGCTTCCTTCAACTGTTTCTTGGCGACGAGCGACCATATTACTTGCTTAGCCATTCTGCTACCTCCTTGTTTATTGTTAAGTTATTCTGTCCTTCGCGGTTATCCAATTGGCAGCAGGCAGTTTCAACTTCCCGGCGCAGTTGATGAGAGAATACGAGCACTTGTTCTTTGCTCTTAGGTTCATCTTGCGTTTCGGTACGCAGTGTGTCTTTTTCTTCTTTACTTTTCATAGGGCTATCCTTTTTTGTTTTTCATAGAACATCCTAAAGATACGAATAGTTTTGGAATATCCATGCACGTTGAACAATTTTCTTTTCCCTGCGTTCTCTGCCTTGAAACCAAAATTGCGATATCCGAATGAAAGATAAGAAACTGGAGGCCAATTTAAGTTTGGTAGTCTCGCGAATATTTGCGGGATTGAATATGAATGCCCTGAAATTCCTGCTGCCCGTGTGGATAGGTGCATTGACGGGTGTCACGGTGCGTTGTACTTTTGCTGCTATAGCGTTCTGGGTGACAGGCTGGTTTGTGAAAGAAGCACCTATCACACGGCGGCAGCGTATCGGGTTACTTTGTCTGGGAGCATTCGGCATGTATGGTTTTATGTTCTGCTATTTGCTGGGTATCAGTAAGACGACGCCTGTCAGTAGTGCCATATTCAATTCCCTGCAACCTATCTGGGTATTTCTTATCTCCGTTCTCTTTCTGCACGAGCGGGCTACACTGATGAAAATTATCGGTATTTCCCTCGGTTTCGGTGGTGCATTGCTGTGTATATTGACTCAAGGCAGCGATGACTTGGCACATGATGCCTTTACAGGTAATATGTTGTGCCTGCTCAGTTCGGTGTTCTTTGCCATTTATCTGATTCTGAGTAAGAAATTGCTGGAAGAGATCGGCTTGGTGACCGTAATGAAATATGTGTTTGGGGGCGCGGCGTTGTCCGGTCTGGTGATATCTACTATCCTGGGCTGGGACGCGCCGTTGTTCACCGACGCAGCACATGGAACCTGGCACTGGATGCCGTGGATGATTTTGGCGTTCATCCTTATTTTTCCTACTTACCTTAGTTATTGGTTGATGCCCATCGGATTGAAATATCTGAAGACAACCGTAGTGGCTATGTATGGCTATCTGATACTGATTGTGACGACCGTCGTTTCTTATATCGTGGGGCAAGACCGCTTTACCTGGGAACAGGGGGTGGCTATCGGAATGATATGTCTGAGTGTGTACTTTGTGGAGGTAGCGGAGAGGAAAGGTAATTCATAATTACCAAGTATTCCCCTTCTGCGTGAATGGTGAATTCTGTTTCCGTGCTTTCGTTCAGTGTACCTTGCCACCAGTTAGTGAAGTCACTGAGAGGGTATACCAAGCCTTCACCTCGCAGGTTATGGGCACCAAAGTTTATGATCGAAATCTGTTGCCCTGGTTGGCTGGGGAAAGAACAGGTGTCATGGCAGGGAATGAAAATACCATAATCGGTCAGCATGCGGACATGAGCTCCGGTACGCATATAATCAATGAGCAGGCTGATATTTCCTAAAGTATGGTCTTCCCGTTTGCCTGTGGCTCCTACGATAGCGATGTTTTTTTTACCTTGTGATAAAAGGAAGTTTACGGCTTTAGTTTGGTCGTTGGTTTCCTGGTCGGAGATGTAATGAAGAATATGACTGTATTTCCGGCGGTTTTCTTCACTCAGGGAATCTCCGTCACCGATAATAACATCAGGTACGTTGCCGCGATCTATATAAGCATTTGCACCGCCATCACAGCAAATGATATAAGGAGCGTATGCCAGTATCTGCAAAGGTATAGGATGGGTCGGATAATCACCATTGGCTAAGATTACTGCTTCCGGTTCACCACAGAGAACACAAAGTTCCACTGAATTCTTATTATTATTTTCTTTCATCATTGTTTCTTTTATCACTTTACCACCTTATTACCTTATCACTCTACCACTCTTTCCATCATCCTCTTCCATTTGAAGTAGCCAAAGATAGCGATTATTGTATAAAGAGCATACAGTCCTGCTGTGAAATTGAGGTCTTTGTAAACATAGAGGCCTGCACTGACAATGTCCACCACAATCCATGCCCACCACTGTTCTACATATTTACGTGCCAGCATCCACATGCCTACGATACTGAGGGCAGTGGTGAAAGAATCAAGCCAGGGTACATTACTGTTGGTAAAACGAATGAGTATCCAGGCAATGCCGACAAAAGTAACGACGAACACAATGCCGAGGGGTAGGTAATATTTCATTGGCATACGGGTAATGGGAAGTTCCTGCTGTCCTTCTTTGATACGTAGATGAAGTTTTCGTCTTACAAAACTGCCGTATTTCCACATCATCCAACCGTAGACGGCCGCCCCCAGATAATAGATATTTATTCCGAAGTCAGCATACAGTCCGGCATCGTAATAGACGAAAATGTAGATAGCAGGCATGATGATGCCCGCTATCCAAAGATAGATACTCGCCCGGTATTCTAACCAGAGGTAGACAAGACCAACGATGGTTCCGATAATTTCGAGAGTTTGTTCCATGCTTTAAAAACTCAAAGAGATATGTCCCAGTACATTGGTTCCGGCTTGTGCAGCATAGGTTGCATAGCTGTAACGTTCTTTTTCTCCTGCATCATTGAGGGAATATCCGCTACCTGCGAAACCATTATTTTCGTATGTTTCATTGAACAGGTTATATATCGTACAACCCACTATGACTGACTTCATGCGAGGCAGTTTGAAGGTATATGCCAGGTTCAGATTGCTAACGAAGTAAGCATCCAATATTTGGTCATCACGTTTAGCATTGGTCATATACTGCTTGCTGACGTATTGGGATTGCAGGGCTGCTTCAAATCCTCTATACGTATAACTGAAACGATTGTTCAGAATAAAGTCCGGTGAGAAAGAGATAGGAGTATTGCCACGATCTATTTTCCAGGCTTCGGTAGTAGGGTCCTCCCATTCGTACAGTGTTTCGGAGAAGTTCTCTACACGGTTACGGCTAAAGGTGGCATTGATATCCCATTGGAAACCACAGTTCAGTTTCAATCCAGCCATGAGTTCTATACCCATGCGATAACTGTCGGGTACATTGGCTGCTACAGCTTCGCCAATTTCATTCTTTTCGCCTGTCAATACCAGTTGGTTTTTATAATCCATGTAATAGAGATTAGCGCCCAGATTTAACCATGAGTTGGCAAAGGTATATCCCAGTTCATAGTCGAATAAGCGTTCTGCTTTGGGATGTTCGGTTAACTTTCCGTCGGTATAGTTATTGCGCGTAGGTTCTTTATGGGCTACACTGAATGAACCATATAGACGGTTGTTAGTATTGATCTGCCAGAACAAACCGGCTTTCGGGTTGAAGAAGTCGAACTTATCTTCAATATGCAGGGTTTGAAGTGCGTTCGTATCATCGTTCCATTTGTCATTCCGGCCATGCATCTTGTAGGTGATGTGACGGTATTGCAGATCGGCGTATGCACTGACACCACCACCTAACTCATAGTTGGCTTTCAGATAGATATTTCCATCATTTTTAGTAGCGTTGTTGCGGTAGTAATCATTATCAGGATTCAGTTGCCCCAGATAGTTCTTTACCCACAGTACTTTACCGAAATGGTCGCCATCATAACGATTCAGACCGCCACCCAGTGAAGCGTTCAGTCGGTCATTGGTATAACTTACGGAGAAGATTCCTCCACCAAACCAGTTATCCATTGCTTTTTTACGAACAAGGTCGCTTTTGGTTACGTTTTCTCCACTTACTTCATAGGGTTTCATGCCATATTCTACCAATTTACGTCCAATCTTGTATTCCTGATAATATCCATCTCCTGTGGTATAGTGTAAGCCGGCATTCAGACGCCATTGCGGAGTAAAGGTGTGGTTGACTAACAAGTGATAGTTCTTTTGTACATAGTTATCTGTCTGGTCATCATAGAAGTGGAAAGTGCCACCATTTTTGATCAGTTGATCGGCTTCTTTGACACCATAATCGTAATCAATCTCCGGTTGATGTATCCCTCCGCTTTTATCTTCAATATACATATATCCGCAAGAATTGAAACGGCGTCCGAATACTGCCATTTGATCTTTGCTGGCATAATTCCATGCATGATAAGTGCGCTCTTTTCCGCCGAAAGTGATCAGTTTCACCGATGTGTTGTCATTATAATATCCACCCTGGGCATAGTAGGAATTTAAGCCAACGGATGCCCGGTCTATATAACCATCCGAACTGATATTGGATAGCCGTACGTCAAAAGACCAATGTTCGTTGATAAGTCCGGTACCTACTTGCACTGTCTCTTTGTGAGTATTGAATGAGCCGTAAGATGCGTTGATTTCAGCATACGGTTTCAATGAAAAATCTCCTGTTTGCATATTGATACTACCACCGAAGGCACCTGCACCATTGGTGGAAGTACCTGCGCCTCGTTGCACTTGTAAGTCTTTTACGGAAGAGGCAAAATCAGGCAGGTTTACCCAGAATACGGTGTGGCTTTCTGCATCATTGATAGGAATACCGTTGGCGGTGACATTGATTCGTGTGCCATCTGTGCCGCGTATGCGCAAGGTGGTATAACCGATACCGGCTCCTGCATCACTTGTTGTAATGGCAGAAGGTATCATGCTTAATAAATAGGGCAGGTCTTGCCCGAAATTCTGTTTTTTAAGTTGTTCTTTACTAACATTGGTAAACGCCACAGGTGTGGTTCCCGTGGCACGGGTAGAGATAACTTCTACTTCCTGCAGGTTTATCACCCGCAAGCTGTCTTTCTCATGCGTCTGCGCACAGACACTCAGCGTTGCCATCAACAGGCAGGCCGCCATTGCATGTTTTCTCATTACAATTTTAACTATTAAAGATTAATACAGAAAAGGGGAACTTTTCTTCTTTTCCCTCCGCCGGCACTACCCGGATCAGGTCAATGGGTATGATCTCAGCCCGTCATATTAGGGCACCCCTTAGTTGAAATCAGGGGCAAAATTAAGTGTTTTCGCTGAAACACGCAAATCGAGTGAACGATAACCGGAAATATTTGTTAATTTTGTAATCTCCTGTAATTATTGGGAGATAATGATTTTATTAACTTCAAACGAACAAATATTATGTTAGTGTTATTACAAACGGCAATTCCTGCCGATGGAACTGTAGTAGAAGAAGGCTTTAGTAAATTGCAAGTCTTTCTTCAACAATTAATAGACTGGGGTGTAGCTGCCGGTGGAAATATTATTGGGGCTATCCTAATTTTTGTCATTGGACGTTTCCTTATTTCTCTCATTAAGAAGATGGTTTCCAAACTGTTGGCAAAGCGTCATGTGGATGCTGGTATTCAAAGCTTTGTAAAGAGCTTGGTAAATATCCTTCTGACCATCTTGCTGATTATTGCCGTTATCGGTAAGCTGGGTGTAGAAACAACCTCCTTTGCTGCCTTGCTGGCATCTGCTGGTGTGGCTATTGGTATGGCTTTGTCCGGTAATCTACAGAATTTTGCGGGTGGCTTGATTATTCTCTTGTTCCGTCCTTACAAGGTGGGGGACTGGATAGAAAGTCAGGGGGTATCAGGTACGGTACGTGAGATACAAATCTTCCATACGATTTTGACTACGGCTGATAATAAAGTGATTTATATACCGAACGGAGCCTTGAGCAGTGGTACAGTAACCAATTATAGCCGTGAAGATACCCGCCGTGTGGATTGGGTAATTGGCGTAGAATATGGTGAGAACTATGATAAGGTGGAAGAAACTGTTAGACGGATTATTGCTGAAGATAAGCGTATCCTTGCTGACCCGGCACCTTTTGTAGCCCTTCATGCTTTGGATGCAAGCAGTGTAAATGTTGTTATCCGTGTTTGGGTAAAGAGTGGAGATTATTGGGGAGTTTACTTCGATATGAACAAGACCATTTATTCTGTATTCAATAAGGAAGGTATCGGTTTCCCTTTCCCACAACTGACAGTACATCAATCAAAGGACTGATAGTAGTCTGGAACTGATTGCTGTAAAAGAATAGGGGGCATAGCAAGTTGTTGTTATGCCCCTTATTCTTTATAATTAATACTCGTGATAGTTTTTATTGTAAATCACATTTCATATACTCCGAGTTCTTCCTCTATGGTTTCGCATTCATCTTTCTCTATATGTAGTAAGCGATTGATTTCCCTTCGCTTTTCGAGATCAGTGAAATAACTTTCTACTACGGTATACAGATCGAACCCTTCGGTGGAACCTGCTGCCATGTCTAATGACTCTACCATTTTCTCTACTTCCCTGTGAATGCGTTCCTTGTTGATGAAATGCAACTCATTACTATGAATCAGATACTTTTCCATGATCGTTGGTCTTTAAAGTTCTATTGGTATAACGTCTGTCATGAATGGTTAGTTCATATAAAAAATAATAATTCCTTTCTGGGTTAATAAAGAATTAATGGCATTATTAATGTTCCTCGCGTATTATTGTCAAATAGTAACTGAAGAGTTTATTTAAGAAGTAATAATATCATGAAAAAGGTAATTAGTATTTTCCTGTCTTGTTTACTTTCAGCAAACTTTAGTCTTATGGCACATGATTTGCCGAAGTTGGCGACAAACGAATATGGGGTGAAGCAACTGTTATTGGATAACCAACCCTATGTTATGCTTGCTGGAGAGCTTATGAATTCGAGTACATCTACCCTTGAAAGTATGGCACTGAAATGGCAGCATTTGAAAGAACTAAATTTAAATACGGTTTTGCTTGCAATAACCTGGGAACAATTGGAACCGGAAGAAGGCCGATATGATTTTGCCATTGTAGATGGTCTGATTAAAGAGGCTAGGAAATATGATCTAAAGTTGGTCTTTCTTTGGTTTGGAAGTTGGAAAAATGGAACTTCGGGATATGCGCCCTATTGGGTGATGAAAGATACCAAACGCTTTCCGCGCATGAGAGACGAGAAGGGACAAAATCTTCCATATCTGCCTAACTTTACCTCAGCTCTGACTAATATAGAATCAAAAGCATTTTATAAATTGATGGACCACATCAGGCAGATAGATAGTGAGGAGCAAACTGTGTTAATGGTTCAGGTAGAGAATGAAGTTGGTATATTGGGGGATAGTAGGGATCGTTCAATTATGGCGGAGACTCTGTTTAAAAAAGATGTACCGGAACAGCTCATGAAATACATTGTTAAAAACGAGAAGAGAATCTTGCCGGAGATTATATAACAGTGGAAAGCCCATGGAAAGAAGCTGAAGGGGAGTTGGGAAGATGTGTTTGGAAATGAGAGCAATAGCCTGGCGGATGAGATATTTATGGGGTGGAATTATGCTTGCCATATCCAGGAGGTAGCATCTGCTGGAAAGAGTGCTTACCCGATACCTCTGTTTGTTAATGCATGGACTATTTATCCTAAAGACCCCATACCGGGAAAATATCCAAGTGGAGGACCAAATGCCAGAATGCTTGATATTTACCAATTGGCTGCACCTGCAATAGATGTCCTTGCAGTGGATAATTATAATGAAGATTATATATCTAAATTGAAGGAATATGATAGAAACGATAATCCGATATTCGTTCCTGAGGCTGTGGCTTTATTCCGAGGGGAAAAATGGAGCGGCCCTGCCAAGGCATTCTATACCTTGGCTGAATATGATGCTATATGCTTTTCTCCTTTTGCTATAGATAATTATAGCGTTTATAATGAAAAACATCCATTGAGAGAAGCATATAAAGTACTGAAGAATCTAATGCCATTGATCGTAAAAAAACATGGAACGGGACAAATGAGAGGTTTTATGTAACAGGAGAACAGAAGTGATAAAATTGATTTTGGTGACTACGAAATGAATATACATTATCATGCGACTGAGCCTTATGAAGGATATGGTCTTGTAATCCGGTTATCGGAAGATGAATTTTTAGTTTCCGGTTATGGCATAAATGTGTCTTTCAATTCGAAGGATAGGAAACGTCCGGGGATTAGCTATGGGACTCTGAGAGAGGGATACTTTGTAGATGGTGAATGGAAAACGTTAAAATATCTGGGAGGTGATGAAGCTATGCAAGGCGTGGGAGGAGTGAAAATGCCTTCTGTTTACACAGATGCCGGAAAGGTCTCCAGATCTTATAACGACAGTAATCATCAAAGTTATTCCGGTAGAGAAATGAGGATTTGTGCGCAAATCCCTGTAAATGCCTCTGTCTTAAAAGAAAACAGAGGGTAACTCCGCATTATTCTTCCAAAGGCTCTTGGTTCTTTGCTTGAGAGCAACAAGAAGGATGAAAAGAAGGTCGTATGAAAATCGGTCTTTGCTTTATTGTTTTTGTTCTTTTGCCTGCAGCAAAACTTTGTTCCGCAGTTGCGGGCTCTATGTTTTCCATACAGGGGCTATGCAGTCCGTAATTGCGGGACGGACAGCCCCCAGCCGGAAAATGAAGTTTTGTTTATAGCATAATGACATTAATATTAAAGCCTTAGGGGAAAAAGTAAGGAGCATATCAGGTTTCTCCTCTATGATTCGGCTTTCTATTAATGGGATTATGGACTCCTACTCCTTAAACTTCTAACTCTATTGTGCAGGATGCTTATACCAATCTTTATTAGTTTTGCCTTCAGACTGTACCCAATCGTTGAATTGAGGATAAGCTAAGTCGATTCTTACACTCTCATCGGGTGTAGGGAAATCTTTAATACCTGCTAAATTCAGAGCAAAGGGGAATTTAAGTCTGTTCATTACGTAGTAAAGGCCTTCTTCAGGGCGTGAAGCATCGCTTCCTGTACCGAATAGACTGAAATCAGCCTTGTCTGTCGGAGGATATTTTACCAAATGTACTTCTTTTCCCCTGCCTTTATCCGATTCTACGAAGATGAATGGGTTATATGGAGGCACCACATTTGCTTCCACAAGATCGTTCAATTCAAAACTTATTGTGATTGTCTTTTCAAGTACATCTTTGATGTCATCGAATAATAAGAAAGTAGGATGACTCTGTCCGGGCTCTTGATTAGCTCCTTGCATATATTGGGATTGCTTGGCTCCATCTATCGTTATATTACTAACATCACCGGATGAGACATTACTCAATTGAAAACCAAATCCTGATTGAAGCGTACCACCATTATGACGTGGAATGAACTGATTCTCAATTTTATATACTCTATTATTAGCCGTGTTCTTGTATACCTTGCATGAGTAGTCTACCATCACATCATTCATGTCATAGTCTCCCATCCATGGCCAAAGGTCCTCAAAAGTCAATGTGCCTTCGTATGTAATGAAGTTCTCCGTATTACTTGGCGGATTTCCTACATCCGGTATTGTAGGTGTGTTACTTTCGTCTATTGCTCCCTTTTCCTCTATTTGTAGATAGAAAGTGGCATCATTGTAACGATAGTCATTATTATCCTCGAACCCGATAGCTACAAGTTGGTCAGAGTCTGGCTCTCTTAATGAAATACTTCGTTGTATCCTGTCCGAATTTAAGTGTGGAAGTGAGAAGCTATTATATCTTCCCTCTACTTTATGTATGATATTTCCTGCATTGAATCCCATTCCTTGTAACCACCATCCGATGGTTACCCCTGCCGGAAATTCATCTTGGAATTTTTCTCCATCCCAATATTTCAATTGCACCCTGTCTCCACTAACCAATGCTCCCGTTGCGCCTTTCTGGGCAATAGACGTGGCACTGGGAAATGCAATGATTCTTTGCACTTCTGATATACTTTGGGGCTCTTGTCCGGTAGGGTAGCTAAAGTAGCCAACACTATTGTTCCAGGCAGCGGAACTGTTGATGAAACATAAGAAAACTTTTGTGGATTTGATAACTTTTATCTCAGAGCTAACACCAGGAGCGAAAAATGCTTTTCCATAATCCCTTTGTTCCATGGCAATTCCATTGTATTTGACGAATATCTCATTTATATTATACAGCGTTTTTGCATCAGGCAGCACTCTGCCTGGTGTTAGATAAGTAGGAGTTCCGAGGGCACTCCAATCACCCAAGGTTAGCCAGCCGTCAGGATATTGATGATTGTTGGGTGTTAAGGCTCGGGTTGTTGCTTTTGCAATGTACTTCTCCTGATTGTACATGATAGAGTTGTCGGTAATTTCTAACTGAATGGGAGAGAGTGTTCCGGCATACTCTGAATATAACCAAACCTCCGAAAGAGCAGACTGAATTTGTATCTCGCCGGAAAATTTGCCATCTTTATCTGTGGCGGCACGATAAATGGGAGAGAGGTCTTTTTTGATAAGTTCCCCGTTTTCATTTTCTATTATCGGATTTTCGTCGTAGAGGTCGAATAAGACAACATAGTCTTTTCCTTTGAAACCATAGTCCACAGACAGGCTTATCTTCTGGTTTAAGTCAAAATCGAAGAACTGGTCTGCCGGAATTTTAACATACACATCATTTTTTTCTAAACAACTTGTTGCTAGTAATAGTGCCGAAGTTATGCAAGTAGCAATAAATAAAAATCTTTTCCCCATAAGATTATGAATATAATAATCTGCAATTATACGAAGAAAAATGATTCTTTGTTATTTTAGGTGAATATATTTTTTCTTTTACTCATTTTTTACAAGTTTGGAGTGAAAAAAGAGTGTATTATAGCAGTGATAGGAACATGTTTTCATATAATTTCTATTTCAAAAACTTCTTCAGTGGACAATCTGTAGTTTTTAATCCTTCTGCAATACTTCGGGTATTCATTTGTGCTCCTTTCAAAGAAGTGTGTGTATGATCTGTATTGTAGTAAACTGCAGTTTTCTCAGGTCCTGCTTTTTGAAGTTTATCAGCAGATAGTTTATTCAGGTCTATAAAGTAAGCACCGGTTGCTTCTGCCGCTTCACGTGTCCACTTGCCATAACTCTCGGTATTGCGCTCTATTTGTCCGTCTTTCCATTTATTGCGGGGTGTATGGCTTAAAACAATGGGAATCGCCCCCTTTTCCTGGGCATCCATAATAAATTTGCGGAGGTACCAGCCAAAGGTATAGACTACTTGGTATTTTCCGGTCTTCTCCATTAAGAAGACTTTACTTTCGTTTCCTGAGCCATGTAACTCACCGCGGGCTTTTCCTGTGTTGATATCTCCTCCGTCATTGTGTCCGAACTGGATTAATACGAAATCTCCCGGTTTAAGTGCATTATAAACCTTGTTCCAACGTCCTTCGTCCAAGAAAGTACGGGCGCTACGTCCTGCCATAGCACAATTCTCTACCGATATTTTTTTCGGATTAAAGATCTCGGCTATTACGCTTCCCCAGCCCCACATACCGTTTTTATCATTGTCTTTGTTTTTGACTGTACTGTCGCCAATGGTGAATACTACCGGACATCCTTCTTTTCGGCTGGAACCAGTGATCGTATCTTGTTCAATCGGTTTCAGATAGTTAGCCAGTTCCAGACCTGCATATTTCCGAATACCTTCGGCGGCAGATTCAGCATTTACTTTTGCTCCGAAAGCACTGGTGTGAATGCGGTCTAAATAGAACATATACTTGACTTTTTCCTTGCCGAATTTCTCGAATTTACGGGCAGTGATATCATTCAGATCAATGAATGGAATCTTTTGTTCTTCGGCTATTTGCTTGGCCCATAGACCAAAAGTGTGATTGACGCGTGTGATAATCGTACTATCCTTGTCTTCCCAAGCATTGCGGGGAGTCAGGGAGAATAGGATAGGATGGGCACCTTTTGCTTTTACATCCTGTACGAAACGGCGCATATATTCTCCGTAAGAGTATACAGTTTCCTGTACTCCGGTTTCCTGAATAGTGACATTCAGGCTGTCTTTACCGATACCTGGTATGGAGGCACGTGCACGACCGCTATCATAAGGGCCGTTGTCGTTATGTCCCAGTTCAATAATAACCCAATCTCCTGCCCGGACACCTTTAATAACATCCGGCCAGAGACGGTTATAAAAGGTACGACTGCTTGTTCCCCCCAATGCATGATTTTCTACAGTGATTTTATTTGAATCGAAATGATCGCCGGCATAATATCCCCATCCCCATTGTCCATTATTACCATTTCCTAAGGTTCCGGTACGCATAGTAGAGTTACCCACTAAAAATAAAACGGGATTATTTCCTTTTCTACTTGACCCTGCTACAGGTCTTGCTGTGTGGGCTTTATTTAAACTGTCCAGTGTGTTGTCAATAACTTGGTTGACGTCTTTCATGGGTGCAGTAACCTTGTTCTGAGCTTGTGCAGACAATCCAAAGGCAAATGTCATACCTACTATCAAATAACTGTAAAATGTGTGTTTATCCATTTTTTTATAACCTTAAATTCTTTGTTTGTGCAAAAGTAGGCGAAATATAGGTTTCTGTAAATGGAATATTATTCATAATTACTGTCTTTTTGTACACTCAAGTGGGATTCTTTTAAAATAGAATCCCCAGTTTAATTGAAATTGAGTTGTGACGGAGCTTTTCTTGGAATCGATTGTCGGGTTGAAGAAATATCCACCATTTACATCTTTTTCAGGAACAAATGAATATCCCATACTTACATTGCAGGTAAGGCACCTATCGTTGCGCTGTTGCGAGCTGGTACCTGATATCTGCAAAGACCGGTATCAAAGCTTTTTCATAAAAATCAAACATTAAAGCATTTTGCAATGTTATATTAATAAACTTCAATCGGCATGCTTACTACTTTCTTAAATACATTAGCTACAATAATCAGTGTGACAAGTCTTCTAATTGTCACCTATGGAGCATTAATCGGAATAATATCTTTTCTGATCAATGAGTTCAAAAGGTTCACGGGTAAGTATTCGACTACTAACATCCGAAAACTACGGGCAACTTTCGGAACTTATTTGTTGCTCGGACTTGAATTCTTAATCGCATCAGATATTTTAAAAACAGTATTGGAACCAACTTTGAATGAACTGGCTATTTTAGGTGGTATAGTTGTTCTGAGAACTATCTTATCCGTCTTCCTGAACAGAGAAATCAAGGATCTGGAGGGTGAAAGCGAAAAAGATCAATGATGCTGTAGAAAGTGAACTTCTTTATGTTAATTGTTAACGTAAAGAAGTTGAATAGTTAACAACTTCCTTTATTCTATTAAACCATGTTATAAATGTCCCCGTTTAGTCTTGGAAATTTGGAGATATCCTGAAAGTCCGTATCTTTGCAATG